>DASWQX010000262.1:0-2369 GCA_036403495.1 Thermoanaerobaculia bacterium | reverse complement strand
CACGCCTCTGGTAGCATTGTGGTGGGTGGCGCTCATACTCCGCGGAGTGCTTCCGGCCCTGTTCGCAGTTTCGATGGGCGTGCTGATCGGCGCTGTGCAGCGCGGCGACAACCTCGTGAGCGCGCTCGCGTTCGTGGGCATCGTGTTCGTTCTCCTCCAGATACTGACTCCGATCCATCAGGCCATCAGCTCCAACCTCGGCGATCGAACGGCAGCCTGGCTGTATGACCGGCTGACGGAAACATGCGTGCGCCCGCCCGGCATGGGTCACCTCGAGGATCCGCAGCTCACCGCCGACCTGCAGGTGGCGCGCGAGTTCGACCTCGGCATGACCGGACCGCCGCTGTCGATCTCGATGGACTTCATCGCCAGTGGCCTGGTCGAGACCATTGGCGGCGCCGCATCCGCCGCGATCCTGTTCTTCTACGCGTGGTGGGCGCCGATCCTGCTCGCCGGCGCCTGGCTGGCGACCCACTGGCTGCTGCGCGAGAGCGCGGTCTGGTTCGATCGCAACACCGAGACCGTGCGCGCCGCGCGGCGCGACGCCGACTACGCCTACCGGCTCGCCGTCGATCCGCCGGCCGCCAAGGAGCTGCGTCTGTTCGGCCTCGCCGGCTGGACGATCGACCGCTTCATCGACCGCCGTAACCACCTGCACCGGTTGCAGTACGAGGCCACCCGCCTGCGCGAGAAGCCCGTGCTCTGGAGCATGCTGCTAGTGGTCGGCGCCAACGTGGCGGTGTTCTGGTCGCTCGCCGCCGCCGTCTCCAGCGGCCACCTCGCCCTGGGCGCGCTGGTCATCTACGCGCAGAGCGCGGTCGGCACCTCGATGATCGCCTTCGGCGGCCTCAACTGGGCCCTCGACGGCTCCGCGGCGCCGGTGGCAGCCGTGCTGCGCCTCGCGCCCGCCATGGCCGCCGAAGGTGCCATGCCGTCCGGCCGCCGCGACGCCGGCGGCCTGCCGGCCCGCGAGATCCGTTTCCGCGACGTCACCTTCGCCTACCCCTCGGGTGATCCTGGCGGCGGCGCCGCTCCGGTCCTCCAGGGTTTCGACCTCACCATCCCAGCGGGATCGTCGCTCGCCATCGTCGGCCAGAACGGCGCCGGCAAGACGACGCTCGCCAAGCTCCTCTGCCGCCTCTACGATCCGCAGTCCGGAGCGATCGAGATCGACGGCGCCGACCTGCGCGATTTCGATCTCGACGCGTGGCGGGCGCGACTCGCGGCGGTCTTCCAGGACTTCATCCGTTTCGAGCTGCCGCTGCGCGACAACGTCGCGCTACGGAAGGCGCCGGACGCCGCCACGGACGGCGCGGTGCTCGGCGCGCTCGCCGAAGCCGGCGCCGCGGATCTCGCCGGTCTCGACACCGTGCTCGCCCGCGGGTACGCGGGGGGCACCGAGCTGTCGGGGGGCCAGTGGCAGCGCGTGGCGCTCGCCCGGGCGCTGTATGCCGTGCGGTCAGGGGCCGGGGTGGTGCTGCTCGACGAGCCCACGGCGCAGCTCGATGTGCGCGGCGAGGCGGAGATTTTCGAGCGCCTCCTCGCCGCCACGCGGCACTGCACGACGATCCTGATCTCGCACCGTTTCTCGACGGTGCGCCAGGCCGACCGCATCTGCGTGCTGGAGCACGGCAAGGTAATCGAGCTCGGCTCGCACGCGGAGCTGATGGCGCTCGGCGGCCGCTACCGGACCATGTTCGATCTCCAAGCACAGCGCTTCAACGCCACCGAGGACGAGGCGGGAGTGGTCTATGACGTCCTCTCCTGAAGCCGCCGGCCGGATCGACGACCTGCCGCCGGCGCTGTCGTCGATGTGGCGGCTGTGCAAGCTCGGGCTGCGCAACGAGCCGGGGCTGATGATCACGGCGTTCTCGCTGGCGTTGCTCGCCGCCCTGCCGGACGCGCTGCTCGCCTGGTGGCTCAAGCTGCTCGGCGAGGGCGTGCTCCAGCACGACGGGCGGCGGGTGCGCTTCGCCGCCATCGCTCTCGGAGTTTCCGCCGCGGCCACCTGGTTGCTGCGCACGGTCAGCACCCGCGTGCAGCGCCGTTTCCGCGACAAGGTCACGATCGTGCTGGAATCCCACATCGCCCGGCTGCAGGCGTCGATCGCCACCATCGCCCACCAGGAGCGGCCCGAATACCTCGACCGGCTGGCGGTGCTGCGCGATCAGATTTTCGTGCTCGATCACCTGTACATGTCGCTGTTCACCACCTGCGGCTGGATCCTGCGGCTGGCGGTGACGATCGCGCTGCTCGCCTCGATCCATCCGGCGCTCGTGCTGCTCGCCGTGTTCGCGCTGCCGACCGTGCTCACCGCCGCGTGGCGGCCGGCCGTCGTGCGTATCGCCTATGAACGCGGCGCACCGGCG
>DASWQX010000261.1:0-4961 GCA_036403495.1 Thermoanaerobaculia bacterium | reverse complement strand
CCATAGATCCCTCCTTGCAACTTAAAACTGCAAAGTAAAAGAAGCATCCACTCCCGGACCCCCGGTGCTACTCCCTACAACTCGGTAAGCAAGCTTGCTCTTACTGTGGCATCAGCGCCACGAACCGTGACAGTGAATTCGGCAAAGATGCTCGGGGGCTTCAGGCGGCGAGACCGTCGGTCCCGGCACCGCAAACCACCGCGCAGGCGGCGCGGACGCCCGCCAGCGGTATCTTGCCGGCGAGGAGGGCCGCGTAGGCGGCGGCTCCCGAGAGCTCGGCGGCGATGCCCGCCTCGAACCAGAGGCGGCGGGCGGCGTCGAGCATCTCCTCGTCGGTGACCAGGAGGAGGTCGTCGACCCGGCGGCGGACGATCTCAAAGTTCAGGGCGTGGCTGCCGCGCGACGCCAGGGTGTGGGCCACCGTGGTGACGCCCGCCAGCTCGACCAGGCGCCCCTCCCGCAGGCTGCGGTGGAGCTTGGGCGCGCCGGCTGCCTCCACTCCGATCATCCGTGTGCCCGGGGACCTCCCCTTCACCGCCGTGGCCACACCGCTGATCAGACCGCCGCCGCCGATGGCGGTGACGAAGAGGTCGATCCCGGGCGCATCGTCGAGGGCTTCGAGGGCGAGGGTGCCCTGGCCGGCCATCACCTCGGGATCGGCGAAAGGATGGAGATAGGTCATCCCCTGCCGTTCGGCCGCGGCGACGGCGGCGGCGTTGGCGTCGTCCCAGATCTCCCCCTCCCAGACCACTTTCGCCCCCCAGCGCTCCAGCTTCTCCGCCTTGGCAGGCGGCACGTTGGCCGGCAGATAGATGGTCGCCGGCACTCCCGCCATCCGGCCGGCGAAGGCGACGCCGAGCCCATGGTTGCCGCCGGAGGCGGTGACCAGGCCGCGCGCCAGTTGGACTGCCGGCAGGGAGAGCACCTTGTTGGTCGCCCCCCGCGCCTTGAAAGAACCGGTCACCTGGAGGTTCTCCAGCTTCAGGAGGAGCCTGGCGCCGGCGTCCCCGCCAGGGAGCGGGCCGAGATCGAACAAGGGAGTGCGGCGAACGTGCGGAGCGATCCTGCGTGCGGCGGCCTCGACGTCGGCGAGCTCGATCATGGCGGCGGATGGTAGCAGGAAGGGGGGCGGAAAGCGGGGGCGGAAAGGCGTAAGTCGGGCTTGACTTACGCCACGATTACGCCTATTCTACGCCTATGAGAAGGAGATCCCTGGAGGGATCCCGGGAGATATCCACCGTGTCCACTTCCGAGCCCACATCCGCGTCCGTCATGAACGGCATCGGTCAGGCGTTGCGCTGGCTGCGCGACCGCCAGAGCAAGAAGCAGTACCAAGTGGCGGAGAGCGCCGGCATCACCAAAGGCATGCTCTCGGCCTACGAAACGGGGCGCCAGCGCCCGTCGCTCGAAACGCTGGAGAAGATCCTGTCCACCCTCGGCTGCGATCTGAACGACCTCCACAACGCCATCCAGATCATCAATGGCCGGCCGGAGAGGATCAAGCACCGGGGCGAAGGGGTCGGCGAAGCGCCGCCCACGGCGAAGGCCGAAACGGGCGGACGGACGGAGGTCCAGAGGGTCCTCGGCCGGCGCGATCCCCTGCCCCTGGAGGAGGAGAGGGCGTTCGGCGAGATGCTGGACGGCTTCCACCGCCTCCTGCGCTACTTCCACGAGACCTTCTCCCAGGCCCGGCGCCGCCGCGGTGAGACGGAAGGCGACGAGGAGTAGGAGACAGTTCGGTCACCCCGCCCAGCATGAATGCCCGGGCTACGCTGTAACCAAAAAGCCTCCTGAAGGAGGCTCAATCCCTCCGACCGCGATTTGAGCCGGCTTCAGCCGGCTTTTCGTTTCTGGCGTAGCCCGGGCATTTATGCCCGGGCGGACATCAGCCGGCGAGCTGGCGGCCCTTCGATACGGTCACCGCCTGCCCGCCGAGTCTGACGCGCTCCCCCTCCACCCGCACCTTCAAGGTCCCTCCGCGAGCCGACGCCTGGTAGGCGAGAAGCTCGGGCTTCCCCAGCTTCGGCGTCCAGTAGGGTCCCAGCATGCAGTGGGCGGAACCGGTCGCCGCGTCCTCGTGGAGGCCGGCGCCGGGCACGAAGTAGCGCGAGACGATGTCGAAGGGGCCCGCCTCCGCGCGCGCGGTGACGATCACCCCGTGCAGCTTCAAGGCGGAGAGCCTGGGAAGGTCGGGCGCCGCGGCGCGGACCTCCCCTTCGGAGGCCAGCTCCAGCAGGTAGTTGTCGCCGTGCCTGCCGATGAAGAGGGGCGCGGCGGCGAACGCCTCGGCCAGTCCCGCCGGCGGCTCGACCTCCGCGACCGGCCGCGCTGGAAAGTCGAGCTCGATCCAGGGTCTCTCCATCGCATCGACCCGTCGCACCGCCGTGAGCACGCCGCCGCGGGTGTGGAAACGCGCCGTCGCCTCCGGCGCCAAGAGGCCGGCCTCCCAGAGCGCGTGCGAGGCGGCGAGGGTGCCATGGCCGCAGAGCTCGAGCTCCACCGCGGGCGTGAACCAACGGAGGTCGTAGCCGTCCGCGGCCGGAGCGAGGAAAGCGGTCGCGGGGAGGCCCATCTCGCGGGCCACATCCTGCATCCAATCGGCGTCACGCGGCTCCGGCAGCAGGCAGACCGCCGCCGGATTGCCCCGGAAGGCGCGGTCGGTGAAAGCGTCGATCTGGTAAAGGTCTGGAGTCATGGCGGAAGCATAGTGGCGAAAGGATCGCGGATCGGCTGGCTTTACACGGCAAAGTTCTTTCACCTACAATCGAGCTTGTACCTGGCAGGAACTATCTCCCCGGCCTTTTCGGTTACACTTGCCGGGGCCGGGCTGATCCTCCCCAGAGACCCAAAAACGCGAGCAGGGGCGAAGAAAAAATCGAATGGGACTATCGACCGCGGCTCCCTCGACCGACCGTCCGGCGGCCAATCTGGAAGACTTCGAGCCTCTGCTCGCCGGCTTCCGCGCCAAGCTCGACCGCGCGCTCGGCGACTGGCTGACGGCCAAGCGGGCGGAGGCGGTCGCTACCGGGTCTCCCGAGACCCTGGAGCTGATCGAGGGGGTCGGCCAGCTCGCCGGCAACGGCGGCAAGCGGCTGCGCCCAGCGCTCGTCTACTACGCCTATCGCGCCTGCGGCGGTTCCGCCGACGACGAGGTCCTGCCGCTCGCGCTCTCGACGGAGCTCCTCCACACCTACCTGCTGATCCACGACGACATCATGGACCACGCCGACGTTCGGCGGGGCCAGCCGGCGGCGCACGTGCGCTTCCGCGATCTCCATCGGGCGAAGCATCTCCACGGCGACGCCGACGATTTCGGCCGCTCGGTCGCCATCCTGCTCGGCGACCTCGCTCAGAGCTGGGCGGTGGAGCTGGCGGCGGGGGTGTCGACCGGCCGCGGCGCCGCCGGACGGGAGATCGCCCGCACGGTGGCGGCGATGTGCCAGGAGGTGATCGGCGGGCAATACCTGGAGCTGCTGGTGGCGCAGCGGCGAATGGCGACCGAGGAGGAGCTGCTGCGGGTGCTGCGCCTGAAGTCCGGCCGCTACACCGCCGAGCGGCCGGTCCAGCTCGGCGCTCTGCTGGCGGGGGCACCGGCGGCGACGTTCGCCGAGCTGTCGCGCTACGGCGCGGCGCTGGGCGAAGCCTTCCAGCTCCAGGACGACCTGCTGGGGATGTTCGGCGATCCGGAGACCGTCGGCAAGCCGGTCGACGCCGACCTCAAGGAGGGGAAGTTCACCTTCCTCATCCATCACGCTCTGGCGAAGGCCACTCCGGAGCAGCGGCAGGCGCTGGAGAGCGCCCTCGGGGAGGCCGGGGCGACGCCGGAGCAGACCGCGGCGGCCCTGCGCACGCTGGCCGAGACCGGCGCCCGCGACGCCGTGGTGGCGATGATCGGCGAGCGGCTGCGCGCCGCCCGCGCCGCCCTCGCCGCTCTCGACCTGCAGGCGGAGGGGCGCACTTTCCTCGCCGGGCTGATCGACTATCTCCAGGAGCGCGAGCAGTGAGCGCGAACCAGCAGTTCGCTCCATCGCCTGTCGAGCCGGTGGTCGAGCGCGACCGCAAGGCCGAGCACATCACCCTGGCGCTGGAGCCGGGGATGCAGCTCGGCCGCAGCTTCTTCGACGACTACCGGTTCGAGCCCGAGGCGCTCCCCGAGATCGACCTCGACGAGATCGACACCACGGTCGAGTTCCTGGGCCGGCGGCTCGCGGGGCCGCTGCTGATCTCGTCGATGACCGGCGGCACGGAGATGGCCGGGCGGATCAACCGCAACCTCGCCGTCGGCGCCGAGCGGACCGGGGTCGCCCTGGGGCTGGGATCGCAGCGCAAGGCTTTGGAAGATCCAGTGAAAGCTGATACCTTTCGGGTCCGCGAGGTCGCGCCCGGAGTCGTCCTGCTGGCCAACCTCGGCGCCGTCCAGCTCAACTACGGGATGGGCGTGCGCGAGTGCCGGCAGGCGGTGGAGATGATCGGGGCGGACGCCCTGATCCTCCATCTCAACGCGCTCCAGGAAGCGATCCAACCCGAAGGACAGGGCAATTTCTCCGGACTGCTGCCGAAGATCGGCGAGGTGGTGCGGGAGGTCGGGGTGCCGGTGGTGGTCAAGGAGATCGGCTGCGGCATCACCGAGGCGACCGCGCGCGCCCTGGCGGCTCAGGGGGTGCGCATCGTCGACACGGCGGGAGTGGGGGGCACGAGCTGGGCCCGCATCGAGGCGGCGCGGGCCCGCGACCTCGAGATCGGCGAGCTGTTCGCCGGCTGGGGCCTGCCGACGCCGGAGTCGGTCCGCCAGGTGCGCCGGGTCGAGGGGCTGACCGTGATCGCCAGCGGCGGCGTCCGCAACGGGCTCGACGCCGCGAAGGCGATCGCCCTGGGCGCCGACCTCGCCGGCCTTGCCCATCCTTTTCTGGCGCCGGCCATGGAGTCGGCCGAGCAGGTGGCCGACAAGGTGCGGCGCACCG
>DASWQX010000260.1:0-6027 GCA_036403495.1 Thermoanaerobaculia bacterium | reverse complement strand
GTTCGACAGCACCAGCAGCAGCACGAGGTCGAAGGGGGCGAGCTGGCCGACCTGGCGCTTGCCGCTGAGCCGCAGGATGACGATCAGGAAGACGTAGACGCTCGCGGAGCGGAGGACGATGTCCCACCAGGGAACCGCGAGGGTCCACAGGTCCGGCCGGAGGATGGTGAGGTGCCACATGACGAGCGGGCCTCCTGAGAAGGGCCGAAGGAAAGCCTTCAGCGAAACGGCTGGAGACGAGTATAGACTCTGGGGCCGAAAGCAAAACCCGCGATGAAGTTACCTCCGATCCCCGACGACGAGCTGCCGGCGGCCGCGGAGACGGCGCTTTGAGGCCGACCGAGACCCTGGCGCGCGAGAAGACCCCCGAGGGGGACGAGCTGGTGCTCACCTGCCGGGACGGCGTCTACCATCTGATCGTCGACAACGTCGAGCTGATGACCAGCCGCGTCCATGGCTCGGAGGAGGACCTGGCGCGGCTGGCCTGTGAGGCCATCGCCGGCCGCAAGGCGCCGCGCGTGCTGGTCGGCGGCCTCGGCTTCGGCTACACGCTGCGGGCGGCGCTCGACCATTCGCCGCCGGACGCCACGGTGATCGTCTGCGAGGTCTTCCCCACCCTGCTCGACTGGAACCGGAAGCTGCTGGGCTACCTCGCCCGCGAGCCGCTCGAGGACCGCCGGGTGAAGGTGGTCCTCGCCGACGTGCGCACCCTCTTCGACGGCCGCGAGCGCTTCGACGCCATCCTCCTCGACGTCGACAACGGCCCCGAGGCGCTCACCCTGCGCACCAACAGCCGCCTCTACACCGACGACGGCCTCGTCCGCCTCTGGAACAGCCTGACCGACGGCGGCGTGGTCGCCTTCTGGTCCACCTTCATCAAGCCCGCCTTCGAGGTTCGCCTCCGCCGCGCCGGCTTCGAGGCCTGGACCGAACGCGTCCCCGCCCGCGGCGGCGGCAAGGTGAAGAACCACGCCATCTTCATGGCCAAGAGGCGGGGGTGAGGTTTCGGGGTGGGGGGCTGTCCCGGTCCACCCGCCTTCCCACACTCCCCTTCTGGGTACGTTTTTTTTGCTTTCTTGCAGTTTGATGTAATGATTTAAGGGGGAGTGTCATGGCGAAGAACCTCGTTTTCTACGCGGTTGTGCTCGTCCTGTTCGGGACGGGAATCTACTTCATCCTCAGCCTCGGCTCGAAGATTCACGCGGATGCGGCTCGCGCCCGGCCCGCGTCCGCAGCCACCGCGCTGCCCGCGGGCGCCGGGCCGGAGAAAGCGGGGGCGTCCGAGGCCGGGATCGTCCGCGGGCTCGCCGAAAACCTCAAGAGTCCCCTGAGCCTCCTGCTCCTCCAGATCATCGTCATCGTCCTCGCGGCGCGGATCCTGGGTACCGTCTGTCTCAAGATCCGCCAGCCGCCGGTGGTCGGCGAGATGATCGCGGGAATCCTGCTCGGGCCTTCCCTGCTGGGTCTCGTCGCGCCGCAGGCTCAAGGCTTCCTCTTCCCGGCGGCGTCGATGGGCGGGCTGCGCATCCTCAGCCAGATCGGCGTCATCCTCTTCATGTTCGTCGTGGGAATCGAGCTGGATCTGGCGCAGCTTCGTAAGAAGGCGGACGCCCTGCTGCTGATCAGCCACTCGAGCATCATCGTCCCGCTCTTCCTGGGCCTCGCCGCGGCGCTGCTGATCTACCGCCCCCTGGCGCCGGCGGGAGCCCCCTTCGCCGCCTTCGCCCTGTTCATCGGAGTCGCCATGAGCATTACCGCCTTTCCGGTGCTGGCGCGAATCCTCGACGACCGCAAGATGACCAGGTCGGTTCTCGGCAGCACCTCTCTGGCGTGCGCGGCGGTCAACGACGTCACCGCCTGGTGCCTGCTGGCGGTGGTGGTGGCGATCGCGAAGGCCGACGGCATGGCCGGCTCGCTGCTGACCATCGGCCTCACCCTGGCGTTCATCGCGGCGATGCTCTTCGGGGTCAAGCCGTGGGTGGCGCGGATCGCCCGCGAGCTTCCGGAGGAGCAGACCGGCAGCGTCTGGTTCCTGGCCACCATCTTCACCTTCGTCTTCGCCGCGGCGCTGTTCACCGAGCTGATCGGCATCCACGCGCTGTTCGGCGCCTTCCTCGCCGGCGTCTGCATGCCGCCCGACCTCGGTCTGCGCAAGTTCCTCCGCGAGCGGGTCGAGACCTTCAGCTCCGTCCTGCTCCTGCCGCTCTTCTTCGCCTTCACCGGCCTGCGCACCCAGGTCGGCCTGCTCAATGACGGCTGGAGCTGGATGGTCTGCGCCGGGCTGATCCTGGTCGCCGTCTCCGGCAAGCTGGGCGGCACCCTGGTCACGGCGCGCTGGACCGGCATGAGCTGGGGGGATTCGTTCTCGCTCGGCGCGCTGATGAACACCCGCGGCCTGGTCGAGCTGATCGTGCTGAACCTCGGCTACGACCTCGGCATCCTGTCGCCGCGCGTCTTCACCATGATGGTCATCATGGCCCTGACCACGACCTTCATGACCGGGCCGCTCCTGCAACTGCGGCACCTGGTGGGGAACCGCGAGACCGTGATGGCGACCGGAGGGAACAGCGCCAACGCTTGAGGATAGGGACGGAGGGTTGAGGAGGCCTTACAATGCTCCCACCATGATCACTCTCCTCGTCGAGCCCGGAGCCTTCGACCGTCCCACCGCCCGCGTCGAGGGCGAGACCTACCAGCACCTCTTCCGCGCCCGCCGCGTCGCCGTGGGAGAGGAGATGCGCGTGGTGGACGGCCGCGGGCGGGCGCGCTGGGGGCGGGTGGAGCGGGTCGACCGCACCACCGCCACGGTGGTGCTCGGCGAGCCGGCGCCGGACCACGAGCCGGCCTTCCAGCTCGAGCTGCTGGTGCCCACCTGCCGCCCCGAGCGGGCGTCCTGGCTGGTCGAGAAGGCGACCGAGCTGGGGGTCTCCGCCATCCGCTTCACCAACATGGCGCGGGCGCCCCGCGAGCTCGGGCTGATCACCTTCGACCGGCTGCGGCGGGTGGCGGTGGCGGCCCTGGAGCAGTGCCACCGCTCGCGCCTTCCCGAGATCACCGGCCCCCACTCCTGGAGCCAGGCCGTAGTGCTCGTCGGGCCCGAGGTCCGCTGGTTCCTCGACACCGAGGCCACCGGCGATCCCGGCTTCCACGGCGCCACCGGGCTGGTGCCGCGGCACGAAGCCAAGGTCGCCGCCCTGCTGGTCGGCCCCGAGGGGGGGCTCGATCCCGCCGAGCGGCGCGAGCTCCAGCTCGCCGGCTGGCGCGCCGCCGGGCTCGGCGACCGCACCCTCCGCCTGGAGACCGCCGCCATCGTCGGCGCCGCCTTCCTGCTGCTGGGAAACCCGGGGGCGTAAGGGCCGGGTTCGAAATTGACCCACCCCGACCGTTCAAGCTAGCATCAGCTTTTCTCCGCAGACCGTAAAAGGAGGTCCCTCTTGTCCAATCCCTTCGCCGATGTCCGCTGGATCTGGAAGAACGGCCAGCTCATCGACTTCGAGAAGGCCACCGTCCACGTGCTGAGCCACGCTCTCCACTACGGCTCCGGGGTCTTCGAGGGGATCCGCTGCTACAACACGTTGCAGGGATCGGCCGTGTTCCGCCTGCGGGAGCACATCCGCCGCCTGGAGAACTCGGCGAAGGTGTACCGCATGCCGGTGGCGTTCACCACCGACGAGCTGATGGACGCGGTCTGCGAGACCATCCGCGCCAACGAGCTGGAGTCGTGCTACATCCGCCCGATCATCTTCCGCGGCTTCGGCAACACCATCGGCGTCAACCCCCTGCACAACCCGGTCGAGGTGTTCATCGCCTGCTGGCCCTGGGGCAAGTACCTGGGCGAGGAGGCCGAGAGCGGCGTCGACGTCTGCGTCTCCTCCTGGCGGCGGATCTCCGCCGACTCGATGCCGGCGGTCGCCAAGGCCACGGGCAACTACCTCAACGCCCAGCTCATCAAGATCGAGGCGGTCACCAACGGCTACGTCGAGGGGATCGCCCTCGACGCCCGCGGCTACGTCAGCGAGGGATCGGGCGAGAACGTCTTCATGGTCCAGGACGGCGTGCTGATGACGCCGCCGCTCGCCGCCTCCGTGCTGCAGGGGATCACCCGCGACGCCGTGCTCCAGATCGCCGTCGAGCTCGGCATCCCGGTGCGCGAGGAGGAGCAGATCCCGCGCGGCCAGCTCTACACCTGCCAGGAGCTGTTCATGACCGGCACCGCCGCCGAGATCACGCCGATCCGCTCGGTGGACCGCAGCCCGGTCGGCCACGGCTGCCCGGGCGAGATCACGCAGAAGATCATGGCGCAGTTCCGGGGCATCGTCACCGGCGAGATCCCGGACCGCCACGGCTGGCTGCACGCGGTCCATCATCAGCCGAAGATGGAGTCGAAGGTGGCGGCGAAGGCCGCCGTGCCCCAGGCTCTGTCGGGTCAGGCTCTGTAACCGGTAGGAGGCTTACCCGTGAACATCAATGACCTGCTCAAGATCGCGGTGGAGCGGAAGGCTTCCGACCTCCACCTCAAGGTCGGGAGCCACCCGGTGATCCGGGTCGACGGCGACCTTCTCCCCCTGGGCGAGCTCAAGCGCCTGATGCAGGAGGACACCATCGCCATGGCGTTCTCGATGATGAACGCCCGCCAGAAGCAGCGCTTCAAGGAGGAGCTGGAGCTCGACATCGCCTACTCGGTGCCCGGGCTCGGCCGCTTCCGCTGCAACGTCTTCCAGCAGCGCGGCGCCGTGGGGCTGGTGCTGCGCGTCATCCCGGCCCGCATTCAGAGCATCCGCGAGCTGATGCTGCCGCCGGTGCTCGAACGGATCTGCGAGGAGCGGCGCGGGCTGATCCTCTGCACCGGCACCACCGGCTCCGGCAAGTCGACCAGCCTCGCGGCCATGCTCGACTACATCAACTCCACCCGCACCGAGCACATGATCACGATCGAGGACCCCATCGAGTTCCTCCATCGCGACAAGAAGTCGATCGTCAACCAGCGCGAGATCGACGTCGACACCCACTCCTTCGCCGGCGCCCTGCGCGCCGCCCTCCGCCAGGACCCCGACGTCCTGCTGGTCGGCGAAATGAGAGACTACGAGACCATCGAGACCGCCCTGCTCGCCGCCGAGACCGGCCACCTCGTGTTCTCCACCCTGCACACCCTGGACGCCACCGAGACGGTCAACCGCATCATCTCGGTCTTCCCGCCGCACCACCAGAAGCAGATCCGCATCCAGCTCTCGCAGGTGCTGAAGTCGGTCATCTCGCTCCGCTTGGTGCCGCGCGCCGACGGCATGGGCCGCGTGCCCGGCGCCGAGGTCCTGATCTCGACCGCGTACATCCGCGAGTGCATCGAGAACAAGGAGAAGACCAAGTACATCCGCGAGCAGATCGCCCTCGGCACCAGCCAGTACGGCATGCAGACCTTCGACCAGTCGCTCTTCCAGCTCTACAAGAGCGGCCTGATCACCCTCGACGAGGCCCTCAAGCGCGCCACCAACCCCGACGAGTTCCGTCTCAAGATCCAGGGCGTGCAGTTCACCTCCGACATCTCGCGCGACCAGATGGACGAATCGATCCAGATGCCCGGCGAGAGCGACTTCATGGCCGGCGGCGACCTCTCGTTCGAGATCGATCAGAACTAGCATTGCGGTGGAGGAGCCCCTCCACCGCAACGCCGTTTCTTCCATCGCGAAATCAGCGGCTCCGCCGCAATGTCTCTCCATATACCGCGACGGTGCCTTCTCTGCCGCAATGCCGCCGGCGCCGCCGCAACGTCTTCCCCTCCACCGCAAGATCTCCCCTTCTACCGCAACGTCTCCCCTTTCACCGCAACGTCGGCAGCTCCACCGCAACGTCGGCTCCGTCGCGGCGGAGCGCCAGATCCACCGCAACGCGGCCGGCTCTACCGCAACGTAAGCTCATCCACCGCAACGTCGAGTTTTCCACCGCAACGTCGTCTTATTCGCCGCAACGCGCATTGAGCCACCGCAACGCCGGGCGCTCTGCCGCAACGTGCATAGATCCGCCGCAATGTCC
>DASWQX010000259.1:0-5365 GCA_036403495.1 Thermoanaerobaculia bacterium | reverse complement strand
AGCGCTGGTGATCGAGCCCGAGGGGGCGGCCGGCTGGCGGGTGGCAGACGGTGTCGAGGCGCGTGTGCAGCCGAGGAGCGGCCCCGCCTTCCATGAGTTCGTGCTCGCCACCCAGGACGGCATGGCGAATCCGCCCACTCCCGCCGCCGCGCTCGGCGTCACTCCCGGCGGCGGTTTCCTCACCGCGACCAACTTCAAGAGCATGGTCGCCAGCTTCAGCGGCGCGCCCTGCCCGACCCTGGCCACAGGCGACGTCTCGTGCCTCTTCTCGAACAGCGCGCAGTGCTGCCCCGTGGCGCTCACTTCGGCCGGCGCCTGCCCGACCGGCACCGCCACCGTGGCCTGCAACACGGGGAACGTGCCGACCCTCAACGCCTGCGCCGGCGAGCAGGTCCGCTTCCGCCTGGTCCATCCGGGAGGTCTCAACCTCAACCAGGTCTTCGAGCTCTACGGCCACGTCTGGACCGAGACCCCGTACGAGAGCGTCGGCCTGGGCTGCGCGCCGCAGACCACGCACACGAACCTCTATTCCTCGTCGATCGTCTCGAACCAGCGGGGGTGTACGGCACAGAAACTGGCGGTGACTCCGCTCCGTGCCGACGTCCTCGAGGCCGTGTCCTCCGTCCGCGCGTTCCTCCCCTCGTATGACCTGCGTGGACAGGGGAGAGATTCGCTCAGCATTTGGCAGGGGTCGCGGAGCGGTCATGGCCCCGGCAACCACTTCGACGTCCTGATCGAGCGGGCGGGGGGCGCCAACGCCGCGACCGGCGACTACCTGTTCCGCACCTACCCGGCGGACCAGCTCGATCACGGCCTGTGGGGCATCTTCCGCGTCCAGCGCTGCGCCCGGGAGGAGACCACCGTGCCGGCGGAGCCCGGCGCGACGGCGAAGGGGGGCGGCGGCCGGTGACGCGCGCCGCCGTACCGGCTTTGCTGGCCCTCGTAGGCTTGGCCCTCCTGGCGCCGCTCGCCGGGCGGGCCGGAGAAGGGCCGGCGCCATCGGGGCGCACGGTCCAGCAGGGGATCGCCGTCGAGCTGGTGACCGGGCCGGCGGCGGGGGGCAAGACACCGGCCGGCGGCCTGGTCGAGGGGACGGAGGCGTCGATCCGCTTCCGCCTTTCCGACACCGCCACCGGCACCCCGCTCGCCGGCGCCTCTCCCGCCGCCTGGCTGGACAGCGCGGAGGGGCGCGACGCCCGCGGCTCCTGTACCGAAGCGGTGGAGCAGTACGTCGGCGGCAGCTTCTTCCACCGTCCGACCCTCGACCTCAACGCCTATCGGGTGCTGTCGCTCAACGACGACGCCTCGATCTCCATCATCGATCCCCTCTCCGGTTTCGGCGGCAGCAAGCTCCTCGCCCAGGCGGCGCTCGCGAGCCCGGGCGACGACTGGGTGCTGACGCCGGACGGAAGCCGCCTCTTCGTCTCGCAGCCGGTGGCGGGGAAGGTGGCGGCGATCGACACCACGGACTGGAAGGTCACCGCCCAGATCGACGCCGGGCCGCGGCCCGGCCGGCTGGCCGTCGAGCCCGACGGCTCGCGGGTCTGGGTGGCCGGGAGCACCGGCGTCGCCGCCATCGACGCTTCAAGCCTCAAGGTCGTCGGACGGATCGAGATGGGCGCCGACGACCTCGCGCTCTCCGGCGACGGCCACCGCCTGTTCGTCGCCGGCCGCGCCGCCCGGACGCTGACCGTGATCGACACCGCGCGGCTCGCCAGAATCGGCGACGTCGCACTCCCCGCCGCTCCCACCGCCGTCGCTTGGTCGCCGCTCGCCCACGCCGCCTATGCCGTGGCGGGCGAGGAGGGGAAGATCTTCGCCGTCGACCCCGAACGGCTGGTGGTGACGGCGACCGTCGCCGCCGAGCCGGGGCTCGGCGCTCTCCGCTTCGCCCCTGGCGGCCGCTTCGGGGTGGTGCCCAATCCGAGGGGCAAGACGGTCCAGGTGCTCGACGCGGCGTCGAACCGCATCGTCCAGAGCGGCGAGATGGCCGGAGTGCCGGACCAGGTGACCTTCTCGGACACCCTGGTCTACGTGCGCCAGCGCGAGAGCGACGCCGTTCTGATGATCCCCCTCGCCGGCCTCGGCGAGGAGGGGCATGGTCTCTCCGTCGCCGACTTCGCCGGCGGCGAGCACCCGCCCTTCGCGGGCGAGCACGCGGGGGAGCTTTCCGCGCGCGCCGACGCGATCGTCCGCGCGCCGGAGCCCGGGGCGGTGCTGGTCGCCAATCCCGCCGACGGCGCGATCTACTACTACCGCGAGGGGATGGCGGCGCCGATGGGGAGCTTCCAGGGCTATGGGCGGCCGCGCGCCGTGCTGGTCGTCGACCGCTCCTTGAAGGAGCGCTCGCCGGGGAGCTACGAGACCGTCGCCCGCCTGCCCGGCCCCGGCCGCTACCGTCTGGCCTTCTTCCTCGACGCGCCGCGCACCGTCCGCTGCTTCGACGTGGCGGTGGCGGCCGACCCGGTGCTCGCCGCGAAGCGGCTGCGCGAGCGTCCGGTCAACGTGGCGCCGCGGATCGCCAGCCGCACGGTCCCCGCCGGCAAGCCGACGCCTCTGCGCTTCCGGATCACCGACCCCACGGACGACCGCCCCCTCGACGGCCTCGCGGACGTCGAGGTGCTGACCTTCCTCTCCTCCGGCTCCTGGCAGCAGCGGCAGCCGGCCCGGCCGGTGGGGGATGGCACCTACGAGGTCGAGTTCGTGCCGCCCGGGGTGGGGAGCTATCACGTGGCGGTCGAGTGCCCCTCTGGGCGCCTCGCCTTCAACCGGTCGCCGCAGGTGGTGCTGCGCGCGGTGGAGGCGAAGCCCTGAGAGGCTGATGGGCACATCCCCTGCCTCTACGCCCGCCTCCAGGGCCTACGATGCGATCGCGGCCGGGTACGACGCCGCGGTCGCGCCCTCCTCCTGGGTCCGCGAGCGGCTCTGGGAGCGTCTCGACGTCCTGTTCCCCGCCGGCTCGCGGGTGCTCGACGTCACCGCCGGCACCGGCCTCGACGCGCTCCACCTGGCGGACCGCGGCGTCGCCGTCACCGCCTGCGATCTGTCGTCCGGCATGCTCGCGAGGCTGGCCTCGAAGGCGCCGTCGATCCCTACGATCGTCGCCGACTTCAACCATCTGGAGGATGCCGGTCTCGCCGGGCCGTTCGACGGCCTGATCTCCACCTTCGCCGGCCTCAACGCGGCGGCCGATCTCTCCGGGCTCGCCCGCGCCGCGGCCCGTCTGGTGCGCCCGGGCGGCGTCCTCTTCCTGCACGTCCTCAATCCCCGGCGAAAGGGAAGGACGCTGGACGTCCGCATCGCTGGCGTCGAGGTGCCGCACCAGCTCTGGACCGCGCGAGAGCTGGCCCGCGTCTTCTCCGGCGATTTCTCCGCTTCGCGGCTGAGCGGCCAGGGTATTCTCCGTACCGTGGACGACTCCAGACATCACAACCATCACCTGGAGAGGGCGCTCGCGGCGATCCCGGTCCTCCGCGGCCTGGGGACCTTCTACACCCTGGAGATGGTCCGCCGTGGCTGACGTCCTGCTCGCCCATTCGTTCTTCCTGCGGAACGATCCCAAGCAGGTCGAGAAGATGCGCCCCTACGCGCCGCTGGCGACCCTCTACGCGGCTTCGCACCTGCGGGCGGCGGGCTACGAGGTGGCGCTCTTCGACGCCGTGCTGGCCGGCGGGGAGGACGAGTTGGCGGCGGCGCTCGACCGACACCGGCCGCGCTTCTTCGTGCTCTTCGAGGACAGCTTCAATTTCCTCAGCAAGATGTGCCTGGGGCACGCGCGCGCCGCCGCCTGCCGGATGGCCGGCATGGCCCGCGCGGCGGGCGCCACCGTGCTCGCCGCCGGCTCCGACCTCACCGACCGTCCGCACCCCTATTTCGAAGCGGGTGTCCAGTACGCCCTCCTCGGCGAGGCGGACCACACCCTGCGCGAGCTCCTCGATGCCCTCACCGGCCGCTCCACGGGCTCGGCCGGCGACGTGGCCGGCCTGGCGCTCCCTGACGCGGGCGCGGACGGCGGCGTGCGGCGGACTCTGCCGCGCGAGCCCGAGCGCCGGCCGGACGTCTTCCCCTTCCCGGCCTGGGACCTCCTCGACGTCGAGCGCTACCGCGCGGCCTGGAAGGCGGCCCACGGCCGCTTCAGCCTCAACCTGGTGACCACGCGCGGCTGCCCATTCCACTGCAACTGGTGCGCGAAACCGATCTGGGGGCGGCGCTACGCCATGCGCTCGCCCGCCAACGTCGCCGAGGAGATGGCGCTGGTCAAGCGCACGCTGGCGCCGGACCACCTCTGGTTCGCCGACGACATCTTCGGCCTCCAGCCGCGCTGGGTGGCCGAGCTCGCCCGCGAGGTCGAGGCGCGTGGCGCCGTCATGCCCTTCACCATCCAGTCGCGGGCCGACCTGATGACGCCGGAGGCCGTGGCCGGGCTCGCCCGCGCCGGCTGCGCCGAGGTCTGGCTGGGCGCCGAGAGCGGCAGCCAGCGGATCCTTGACGCCATGGACAAGGGGACCCGCGTCGAGCAGATCGCGGCGGCCACCCGCCGGCTCCAGGCGGCCGGCATCCGCGCCTGCTGGTTCCTCCAGCTCGGCTACCCCGGCGAAACCTTCGACGACATCCGCGCCACCGTCGCCCTGATGCGCGAGCTGCTGCCGGACGACGTCGGCGTCAGCGTCTCCTACCCGCTCCCGGGGACCCGTTTCTTCGAGATGGTCCAGGCCGAGCTGGGGGAGCAGACCCACTGGCGGGACAGCAACGACCTCGCCATGATGTTCCAGGGGACCTACCAGACCCCGTTCTACCGGCGCCTCCGGCAGCTCGTGCACCGCGACCTGGAGGCGCGCCACGGGAAGGGGGATCTGGAAGCGCTGGAAGCCGACTGGCGGCAGCTGGAGGAGCAGGAGGCCTCGTCGCGGAGCGCCCTCCCCACCATGGTTCACAAGGCGCAGGGCTCCCTCCCCGCGCCGGACCTCTCGCGGACCTGGAACTGATGCCGGACCTGCTGCTCACCCACGGCTACTTCCTCGCCGACGACGAGAAGGAGCGGGAGATCATGAAGCCCTATCCGACGCTGGGGCTGCTCTACATCTCCTCCTACCTGCGCGGCCTGGGTTTCGACGTCGAGATCTTCGACACCACTTTCGCCGATCGGGACGAGCTGCTGGCGCGCCTGTCGGCGGAGCCCGGCGGGGTGGTGGGGATCTACACCAACCTGATGACCCGCCGGCCGGTGCTGGAGGTGGTGGCGGCGGCCAAGGCGCGCGGCTGGACGGTGGTGCTGGGGGGGCCCGAGTCGGCCAACTACCCTGAGGAGTACCTGGCCCGGGGCGCCGACGTGGTGGTGCTGGGGGAAGGGGAGGAGACCCTGGCC
>DASWQX010000258.1:0-1700 GCA_036403495.1 Thermoanaerobaculia bacterium | reverse complement strand
CGGCAGGACGCCGGCGCATCCACCGCGGAGGTCAGAAACGAGGGCAGGACTTCCGCTCGTACCTGCAGGGCGCCCAGAAGGCCGAGGCCGAGAACCATCGCGAGCATGACTTGTCTTTTCAAGCGATTCTCCTTTTAAGGTTCCGGCAATCATGACCACGCGGCCGGAGGAGGTCAACCCATACCCGGCACAACCTTGAGGCCCCGGTCCCCTATACTCGCCGCATGGACTCCCAACGGAAGCGGGTGGTGATCGTCGGCGGCGGCTTCGGCGGCCTCTATGCGGCGAAGGCGCTGGCGGGCAAGCCGGTGGAGGTCACGCTGGTCGACCGCAAAAACCATCACACGTTCCAACCCCTGCTCTACCAGGTCGCCACCGCCGTGCTCTCGCCCGGCGAGATCGCGGAACCCCTGCGGCGCATCCTGCGCGCCGCCCCCAACGTCGAAGTGATCCTCGGCGAGGTCCTCGGCTTCGACCTCGCCGCCCGGCGGGTCAAGCTCAACCAGGGCGAAGAGCTGGCCTACGACTACCTGATCGTCGCCGCCGGGGCGCGGCACGCCTATTTCGGCCACGACGACTGGGCGGGCGACGCTCCCGGCCTGAAGACGATCGAGGACGCGCTCGAGATCCGCCGCCGCGTGCTGCTCGCCTTCGAGATCGCCGAGCGACAGGCCTCCCTCACCGGCCGCCACGAGCCGCTGCGCTTCGCCGTGGTGGGCGGCGGGCCGACCGGCGTCGAGCTGGCCGGCGCGATCGCGGACATCGCGCGCCGCGCCATGAAGAGCGATTTCAAGGCGATCGACACCGCCGAAGCGCGGGTCACGATCTACGAGGGCGCCTCGCGCGTCCTCGGCGCCTATCCGGAAGCGCTGTCGCGCAAGGCCGAGAAGCAACTGGAAGAGCTGGGGGTCGAGCTCCGCCTCAACAGCCTCGTCTCGGACCTCGGGCCGGGACGGATCAAGGTCGGGGACGAATGGATCCCCGCTAGCGTGATCGTATGGGCGACCGGCGTCGCCGCCTCGCCCCTCGGCAAGGCGCTGGGCGCGCCGACGGACCGGGCGGGGCGCGTGCTGGTCACCCCCGACCTCAGCCTCCCCGGGAATCCCAATGTCTTCGTCATCGGCGACCTCGCCTGGCTCAAGGATGCAGACGGCGTGGAGGTGCCGGGCCTCGGAGCCGCGGCGACCCAGGAGGGCACGGCCACGGCCGCGAACATCGTCCGCGACCTGCGCGGCGAGCCGCGACGTCCCTACAAATATTGGGACAAGGGGAGCATGGCCACGATCGGGCGCAACCGGGCCGTCGCGCTGATCGGCGGCCGGCAGGTGTCCGGCATCCTCGCCTGGCTCCTCTGGGCCCTGGTCCACATCTTCCTGCTGATCGGCTTCCGCAACCGCCTGGCGGTCATGCGCGAATGGATGTGGGCCTACTTCACCCGCGAGCGGAGCGCCCGGTTGATCACCGATCTGGCGGATGAGAAGGAATCAAAGAAGAGCTGATTCCATGCGAGCGGGAGATCCGTGGCCTGCGACCTCATCCCCTAACCCCTTCTCCTGAAGGAGAAGGGGGACGAATGCGATGCGGCCCCCGTTGGGCCCTCCCTCTCCTTCAGGAGAGGGATCGAGGGTGAGGTCGCAGGCCACGAACGTTCCCGACCAGGGGCGCAAAACGACGCCCTTCCCCTCAGTCCGGAATCCGCT
>DASWQX010000257.1:0-5166 GCA_036403495.1 Thermoanaerobaculia bacterium | reverse complement strand
TGGACGGCAGTTGCCCGGCGGGGAGCCCGACTGTGAACCTGACCTTCGACACGCCCGCCATGGGCGCCCAGACCTGGCAGTACGGAGTGCCCCCCTCGACGGCCGTCCCCATGCACGAGGACGTGACGCCGCTGGGCGTCTGCAATTACGATCCCGGTTTCGGCACGACGGGAAATCCGAGCGATTACCTGCTCAGCGTCGCGCCGCCGACGCCCTTCAGCATCGTGCTGACCAACGACACGATCAACAACGCGGGCCGGACGTCGGGGCCCGCGGTGGCGAGCGTACCGGCGACGTTCCCCACCTACGTCCTCACCATTTTCTGAGCACAGCGCCCGGCCGGGCGGCCCTCCGGGGCCGCCCCCCAAGTTGACGCGG
Organism: Thermoanaerobaculia bacterium; assembly: GCA_036403495.1. Classification (GTDB taxonomy): domain Bacteria; phylum Acidobacteriota; class Thermoanaerobaculia; order Multivoradales; family UBA5704; genus DATARR01. The sequence continues at coordinate 4,788 of DASWQX010000257.1, read as the reverse complement.
ATACCGGACTGTCTTACGATGGCCGGGTCAAGCCTTTGACCCATCTGCGGCAATGAGGATCACGATGTCCGAGGATGTATCCATCCGGCTGGTGAGCGTCGAGTTTCTGCGGCCGGGCCCTCCCAACAATCAATTGCTGTCCCCCCTCACGCAATATCTCGCCGTTTGCGGCGATGCCGGGGCCGGAGTGGTCACCGTTCCCTACGAGCACGGACGCTTCGAGCGGCTGCTGAAGGAGCTGCGCTATGAGACCGGCGATCCCGAGGATCGCTTGGCGATGCTGCACGATCTCGGCGCTGAGATGGGGAAGTTCCTCGGCGGCGTGCCCGGCCTTCCCGGCTCGCTCTCGATCGATCTGAACCAGTCCGGAACGCTCGTCCATCTGCGCCTGACGCTCTCGGCGTCGGAGCTGGCGCTCCTCCCGTTCGAGGTCGCCAAGGCGCCGGTGACGGCCAGCGTGTCGGGCGAGAGCTGGCTGTCGCTCCAGACCCGCCCTCCCGTCTGCATGACCCGCAACATCCGGACGGTGTCGCCGGAAGGCGTGGTCTGGCCCGAGCGGCCGCGCATCCTGTTCGTCGCCGGCAACCCCGACGAGGTGCCTTTCAAGGAGCACCGGGACGTGCTGGTGAAGGCGATCGAGCGGTTCAAATATCCCAAGATCGACGAGGAGATCTCCGAGCCCGGCCGCACGCGGATCGGCGACCTGCTGACGATCCTGATCGATCCGACCCTGGCCGAGGTGATGGAAGAGTGCCGCAAGGCCCGGTATACGCACGTTCACGTGCTGGCGCACGGCGATCTGGATGCGACGTCCCCCGGCTCGTATGGCCTGGTGATGCGCGGCTCGGGCGATGCGCCCGACGTCGTGTCGGGCGATCGGTTCAGAACGGCCATCACCTCGGTTCAACACCGGCCGGCGGTGGTCACGGTGGCGAGTTGCGACAGCGGCAACGTCGGCACGGTCGTCATTCCCGGCGCCAGCTTCGCGCATGAGCTCCACCAGGCGGGGATCCCGCTGGTCGTCGCGGCGCAGTTTCCTCTCAGCATCGAGGGCTCCATCCCGCTGACTGAAAGGCTTTATAACGGCCTGCTCTGGGGCGAGCATCCGCTGGTGCTGGTGCACGAGGCGCGCGCGGAGCTCCATGCCCGCTATACCGCGAGCTGGCACGACTGGGCGAGCCTGGTCGTCTACGAAGCGCTGCCGCGCACGCTCGGCGAACAGTTGGACGCGCTGCGATACCGGCAGGCCAAGCGGGCGATGGATTCGGCGCTCGAACAGATCGACAATGCCGTCAAAGGGAAGGACAAGAGCCACGATCGATTCCAGGAGCTCCGGCGAGCGGTCGATTACGCGCTCGACCGGCTCCCTCTGAACGGGCAGTACGCGGTGGAGTGCGTCGGTCTGCGGGCGAGCTCGCGCAAGCGGGTGGCGCAGGCCACTTTCGCGCTCGCGGAGAGCGGCGCGTCCCTGGAAGATCCCTACGATCTGCTCGACGAGGCGCGGCTCGATTACGACCGGGCCGTCCGGGGTCTGCTGGTCAACGATTCGCGGACCCTGCAGCGGCTCGCCACCCTGCACTGGGTGCTGGTCCAGGTGGTCTCCCTCTCCATGGTGCTCGGCCTGGAGGGCGAGGAGGGCGCCTGGGAAGCGGCCATGCTCAGCGCCCGCCGCTATTGCGACCATTCCGACACCGACCAGCGAGCGTGGGCGCACGCCAGCCTGGCGGAGCTCTGGCTGGTCCGGCTCGGCGCGTCCGGGCTCAGCGAACCTGACAGGAAGAACGCGCACGAGCGGGCCGTCGATCACGCGGAGGAGCTCAACCGGATCTATCCCTGGCAGGACGAGTTCCCGGTGAAGTCCACGCGGCGCCAGTTGGAGCGCTACGCGAGTTGGTGGGGCGATCAGCGGTTCGAGGCGGACCTCGTGAAGCGCGAGGCAGCGAGGCACGCGCCCTGGGATGTTGAATTCGGAGTGATCCAAACGGCTCAACGGCTCGTGAAGCTGCTGCGGCGAAAGGTTACACCGCCACCGCCGGCCCCCTCGGGACCGGCCGCCGGACCCGGCGGCTCTTCGGAAGCGAAAACGCCGAAGACGCCAAAGACGCCGAAGACTCCGGCGGCCCTGGCGGGCGCGGCGCGCCGCCGCACGGCGCCGTTCTTCGACATCGAGATGATGCCCGCGGCCCACGGCGACAGCCTCTGGATCGAGTATGGCGACGCCGCGACGACGCATCGGTGGTTGATCGATTGCGGCACTCAGCAGACCGCGCGCCGGCTGCTGGAACGCGTGGACGCCGTGCCGCCCGCCGAGCGCTTCCTCGAGCTGTTCGTGCTGTCGCACATCGATTCCGATCACATCGGAGGAGCGCTGCCGTTTTTCAAATCCATTCAGAAAGGATTACGGTTCGGCGACATCTGGTTCAACGGCTGGCGGCATGTTTCCGGACGCCTGGGAGCCCGGCAGGGCGAGATGTTCTCGACCGCCATCCTGGATCTCCAGCTCCCCTGGAACGTCTGGCGCGAGGGCGGGGCGGTGGTGGTGGACGGCGGCGAGCTGCCGGTCCACGTCCTGCCCGGAGGCATGAAGCTGACGCTGCTGTCGCCGTCGACCGAGAAGCTCAGGAAGCTCGCGCCGGTGTGGACGCGCGAGCTCAAGCGGTACGGCCTGGAGCCTGGCGGGCGGGTCGACTATGGAAAGCTCCTGAAAGGCACGCCGTCGACCTCGACCGACGTGGACGCGCTGGCCGCCGAGCCGTTCGCGGGGGACAACGGCGCTCCGAACGGCACGAGCATCGCCGTGCTGGCCGAATTCGGCGGCGCCTCCGTCCTGTTCGCCGCCGACGCGCACGCGCCGATGCTGATCGATTCGATCCGCGCCCTGTTGCGGCAGCGCGGCGCCGAGCGGCTGAAGCTGGACGCCTTCAAGGTGTCGCACCACGCGAGCCAGAACAACGTCAGCACGGACCTGGTGCAGCTCCTCGAATGCCCGCGCTACCTCGTGTCCACCAACGGCGATCACTTTTGCCATCCGGACCGCCAGGCGATCGCCCGCCTCATCAAGCACGGCCGGCCGCCCGGCGTTCAACCGGCCTTGCATTTCAATTACAGGAGTCCGTATAACGAAGTCTGGGCCCGCCCGGACCTCCAGGCGAAGTACGGGTATTCGACGGTCTATCCGCCGGACGGGCAGGCGGGCCTCACCGTATCGCTCCTGTAGGGAGACGGCCGTGTCCTGTTCAGAGGGCGGCGCGCCTTGGAAACCCTGGTTCCACCCCCGGCACCTCGTTTGCTAAGGTGCAAGAGTGCGTCCGCAAGACGTGATGCATTCATCGCGGGATGACCGCCTCGGAGGATGAACGTGCGCAGGCAGGCAACGCTGATTTTGATCGGCTTGATTCTGAGTGTCGTCGCGATCGGTGCGCAGGAATCGTCGCCGGTGGTCCCGGCGGCGGAGTTCGGCGCCTCGATCGACGTCCGCACCGTGAACGTCGAAGTGGTCGTCACCGATCGCAAGGGGAATCGGGTCCAGGGGCTCAAGGCCTCCGATTTCCGGCTGAGGGTGGACGGCCGCCAAGTGTCCCTCGATTATTTCACTGAGGTCCAGGAGGGGCAGGCGGCCGGCCCGGCTGCCGAGGCGACCGTGACCACCGGGACCACGGAGGCAGCCGCTCCGGCAGCCGCTCCGGCCTCCGCGCCGCCGGCGGCTCCCGCCGGTAAGGTGGGGACCAGCTACCTCGTGTTCGTCGACGAGTCCTCCGCCGTCGCCTCCGACCGGAATCTCATGTTGAACCTCCTGGCGAGGGATCTGCCGGTCGGGCCCGCGGACCGCATGGCGATCGTCGCGTTCGACGGCCACAAGCTCGATCTGGTGAATGATTGGACGGGTGACCGCGACGTCCTGCGGCAGACCCTGCGGGAGAGTCAGAACCGCAAATCGCATGGCATCCAACTGCTGGTGAAGCGCGCGCAGGCCGCCGAGGACGACCCCAGTGGGTTCGCCGATTCGGAGGAGCTCTTCCTCGGCACGCAGGGCGCGGCGCAAGCCGCCGCGGCGGCAATGCGCGGCGTGTCTTCACCCCCGGGACGCAAGGTCCTGCTCCTGATCTCCGGCGGCTGGGCCTCGCTGCCGCAACGTCCGCTCTTCGCTCTTACCAAGACACCGCAGAGGGAATCGCCGGCGTTCAATTCCTTGGCGCCTACCGCGCGGAAATCTCCGGAGGAGCCCGCGGTCCTGCCGCAACCGGAGCTGCCGAACGCCTCGAGCCTCGCGAGTCCCATAAATCTGTTCGAGCCGATCACGGGAACGGCGAATCTCCTGGGTTATACGATCTATCCCGTGCTGTTGCCGCAGCACCGCGTGTCCGCGCCCGGGGACGATGTGATGCCGAGCGCGCCGGCGCCGATCGAGGATCTGGGTTTCATCTCCACGCCCTGGGAGCGCGACGTCAACGACGCCATGGGGTTCGTGGCGCGGGAGACCGGCGGGAAATTGCTGTTCAACACTCTGCGGACCAGCGTTTTCACGCGGATCGCGGCGGACACCCGCTCCTATTACGGGCTGGGTTTCACCCCGGAGTGGCGCGCCGACGGCGGGAACCACCGGATCGACGTCGAGGTGCTGCGCCCAGGGTTCAAGGTGCGCAACCGGAGCAGCTTCTCGGACCTGTCGAAGGGAGAGATGGCGGGGCTCAAGAGGGACAGCCTGCTCCTGTTCGGCGTCACTCCGCGGGCGGAGGCGATCCAGGTCGAAGCAGGAAAGTCGAAGTGGGCGGGACTCGGTCAGGTCAA
>DASWQX010000256.1:0-6579 GCA_036403495.1 Thermoanaerobaculia bacterium | reverse complement strand
ACCGGCTGCCCCGGGTTGTACTCGAACCAGACGTCCTTGAATTCGATCCGGCCGTCGATCGCGGGCAGCGGCCGGCGCTCGGCCTCCCCGGTGTCCTCGGTGACCTCGTTGCGGATCTCGCGGATGCGCTCGAGCCCGGCGAACGCCTCGGTGATCTGGCTGCCGATGTTGACGATCTGCACCACCGGGCCGACCAGCATGGCGAGGTACATCGTGTAGGCGAAGAAGTCGCCCACCGTCATCCGTCCGGAGAGGACGTCGTTGCCGCCGATCGCCATGATCGCGACGCCGATCACCCCCAACAGCAGGGTCGAGGCGGCGCCGATCGCCGAGAAGCCGGTGAGCGTCGAGGCGACGTTGCGGTAGAGCCGGTGGGCGCCCTTGGTGAACACCAGCGCCTCGCGCTGCTCGGCCCGGTAGGCCTTCACCACCCGAACGCCGGAGAACGACTCGGTGAGCCGGCCGGAGAGCTCGGCGTTGATCTTCGAGCGCTCGCGGAAGAGCGGCCGCAGGGTACGGAAGGCGTACTGCATGATGAAGGCGAAGAGCGACAGTACGGCGATGGCGATGAAGGTCAGTTTGGCGTTGACGTAGAAGAGGATGCCCAGCGCCAGCACGGCGGTGACCACGCCCCCCACGGCGTCGACCAGGCCGGTGCCCACGAGGTTGCGGATCCCCTCGGCGTCGTTCATCACCCGCGAGAGGAGGGCGCCCGCCTTGGTCTGCTCGAAATAGCCCACCGAGAGCTTCGCGACGTGCTTCTGCACCGCCCGCCGCATCTCGGTGATCGAGCGCTGCGCCGCCTTGCCCAGAATCTGGGAGAGGGCGAAGGAGGTGACCGCCTGGATCAGCGTTGCCGCGCCGGCCACCAGCGCGAGCTCCATCAACAGCCCCCGGTTGTGCTTGCCGATCACGTCGTCGAGCAGGAACTTGGTGGTGCCCGGCAGGATCAGCCCGGCGGCACGATTGATCGCCATCAGGAGGAAGCCGAGCAGCAGGCGCCCCTTGCGGGCCTTCACCAGCTCGATGGCGTCGTTGAGCACGGTGCGCGGTTTCAGGGGGGTCATCTTGCCGGGGGCCTCGGACGGCGGCGTCGCCGCCCGCGGCTGCTTCGACGAAACGAGGCCGCCGAAGAGCCCCTGGCGGGCGGGCCGGCGGGTCGGGACAGAGCTGTCGATGGTCATGGAGGAGAGAACGGGTGGGAGGGACGCATAGATTCCCCGGGGGGTCGCGCGACTCCGCTACAATCCCCCGCCATGGCACTGTTCCGGCGCAAGTTCCGCCTCACCGCCTGCGCGACCACCGGCGGCTGAGCGGCCAAGATAGGTCCGGGGGACCTGTCAACGATGATCTCCCCGCTCGTCCGGCTGGCCGGACGGGATGAGAGGATCCTCGTCGGCGCGGAGACCGGCGACGACGCCGGGGTCTATCTGTTCGGCGACCGCGCCCTGGTGGCCACCGCGGACTTCATCACGCCGGTCTGCGACGACCCCCACCGCTTCGGCCGCGTCGCCGCCGCCAACGCCCTGTCGGACGTCTATGCCATGGGGGGGCGCCCGCTGTTCGCCCTCAACCTCTGCTGCTTCCCGGAGCTGGACGAGGAGGGGTCCCGCGCGCTGGCCGCCATCCTGCGCGGCGCCGCCGAGGCGCTGGTCGACGCCGGCGCCGTGCTGCTCGGCGGCCACTCGGTGCGCGACGAGGAGCTCAAGTTCGGCCTCTCGGTGGTCGGCGAGGCCGATCCCCAGCGCCTGCTGACCAACGCCGGCGCCAAGCCGGGCGACCGGCTGCTCCTCACCAAGCCGCTCGGCACCGGCATCCTGATCAACGCCTTCAAGGTGGACAAGCTCGACGAGGCGGGGCTGGAGCCGGCCCTGCGCGAGATGGAGCGGCTCAACGACGTCGCCAGCCGGCTGGCCCTGGAGCACGGCGCCCACGCCGCCACCGACGTCACCGGTTTCGGCCTCACCGGCCATGCGCTGGGGATGGCGAAGGCCTCGGGCGCCGGCATCCGCTTCGTCTTCGAGCGGCTGCCGGTCCACGAGCAGGTCTACCGTCTGATCAAGGCGGGGGTCACCACCGGCTGCACGGTCGCCAACGAGGACAACGTTCGCGACCTGCTGACCGACGGCGCCGGCCTCGACCGCGTCCGCCGCGAGATCCTCTTCGATCCCCAGACCTCGGGCGGGCTCCTGCTCTCCGTGCCCGCCGAGAGGGCGCCGGCCCTCCTCGACGCCCTCCTCGCCGCCGGTCACCGTGCCGCGGACATCGGCGAGGTGCTGGAGGGGTCGCCGCGGATCGAAGTCGTCTAGCCGCCCAACTGCTTCTTCAGCTCCTCCAGCTCCGCCGCCAGCCGCTCGACGATCTCCTCCAGGCGCTCCACCCGCGAGGAGAGGCCCGGCTTGGCGGACGCGGCAGGGTCGGCGAGGGCTGCGAAGATCTCGGCGGGCTCGGGCTCCGGCGCCAGCTCGCCCACCAGGTGGACCCAGCGGGTCTCCTTCTGGCCGGGGCGGCGGGGGAGCTCGACGAGCAGCGGCTCGTCCTCGGCGGCCATCCGGCGGAGCGCCTCCTCGGTCTCCTCCAGGGTGGCGAAAGGATGGAGCCGCTCGCTGCGAGTGCGCAGCTCGCCGGCGGTCTGCGGGCCACGGAGCATCAGCAGCGTCATCAGCGCCTTGCCCGCGCGGTCGAGCCCCCAGCGGCGCACCACGCTCTGCTGCCAGCGCTCGGTGCGCGCCCCCTCCGTGCGCCAGACCAGCACCTCCTGCCGCATCCAGTCCAGGGCGGTCACCACCTGGTGCTCGGTGAGCTGCATCACCGGCTCGCGGTTCGTCTTCTGGTTGCAGGCCGCGATCAGGGCGTTGACGGAGAGGGGGACGGTCTCGGGGTTCGTCTGCTCCTTCTCCAGCAGCGAGCCGAGCACCCGGATCTCCACAGGATCGAGCTTTCTTGGAATGCGGGTCGACATTCGTCGATCTTACCGTGCGGAAGCCTCTTGATTTCCCCCCGGAGAGGTGCCATAGTCCCTTCAAATACCGAGATTGAACGAGGAATAGGTAGGAAACGAAGCGGCTTCGCCCAGTTTGTTCGACTGTACCGTTCGACTGTACCGATTGACGAGATCGTCCCGCCACACGTCCCCCCCTAGGCAACACCCGGCTCAAGCGCAGACCGTCCCAGCAGACTGTTCCAGATATTCGCGGATCGCCAGGCATTCAGACCACACCAAGAAGAGGGCCGAGGAAATCCCGGATATCAATCCCAGCGCGACAGGCTCCGAGCACGACTCCTTGCAAGAATCGCGGGATCGTTCAGGAGGAGAGGGTAGCAGCAGAGGTTTTTTCTATTGAGTGAGATGACTTGGCCCCCTAGTGGGGTGGAGGATGCCGCTTACCGCGGCAAGAACAACAACCCTGTTTCATTGTTGTAAGGAGCAAGCGTATGCCCGAGCAAGGTACCGTAAAGTGGTTCAACGACGCCAAGGGTTATGGATTCATCGTGCGGGAGCGCGGCGCGGACGTCTTCGTCCACCACGCCTCGATCATCGCCGAGGGCTTCCGCACCCTGGCCGAGGGCGATCGCGTCAGCTTCGACGTGGTCGAAGGCCCGAAGGGTCTACAGGCCAAGAACGTCGTCAAGATTTCCTGAGCCGCTTTCCGTCTCAATAACAACGCCCTGCCGGTCCCTCCGGTGGGGCGTTGCTGCGTCCGCGGCTCTCGACCGGCCGGACCGCCTTCAGCGCCGACGTTCCTGATCGATCCAACCGTCGATCTGCTTCGCCAGCACCGTCATCGGCAGCGCGCCGTCGCCGAGCACGGCGTCGTGGAAGCGGCGGAGGTCGAACTTCGCTCCCAACTCCTTCTCGGCGTGCCGGCGCAGCTCCCAGATCCGGCTCGATCCCATCTTGTAGGCGAGCGCCTGGGCCGGGATGTCCACCGAGTAGCGCAGGGTCTCGGTGCCGATCTGGGTGTCGGATTCGAGCGTGTTCTCCCGCATGTAATCGATCGCCTGCTGGCGCGTCCAGCCGAGGGCGTTCATGCCGGAGTCCACCACCAGGCGGGAGGAGAGGAAGAGGTCATCCGCGAGCATGCCGCAGAGATCGTAGGGATCGGGATAGCCCCCCATCTCCTCCGCCAGTTCCGAGGCGTACATCGCCCACCCCTCGACGAACGCGGTCGGATAGGAATTCCGCCGGAACTCCGGCAGCTCCGCGTTCTCCTGCTGCAGCGAGATCTGGAAGTGATGGCCGGGGATCAGCTCGTGATAGATCAACGCCGCCGCCGACAGCATCGATCGCTCGTCGAGCTTTGAGCCGTTGAACATGTAGTCGCCCTCCAGCCGGCTGGGGATCGGCTGCCGGTAATAGCCGTAGGTCATGCCCGCTTCCAGCTCCGGCTCCAGCCGGGCCACGCCGTAGGGTGCCCTGGGCACGTGCAGGAAATAATCCTTGACGTGCGGCTCGAGCCGTCGCACCGCCGCCATCAACCGATCGGAGACCTCGGCGGGCGTCTTGACGAAGAAGCGCGGATCGGTCTTCAGGAACCGCCGGAACGCCGCGAGATCCCCCTCGAATCCGACCTGCCGGCGCACCGCCTCCAGCCGGCCGTTGAGGCGGGCGACCTCCTCGAGCCCGCGGCGGTGGATCGCCTCGGGAGTCGCCCTGGGGTCCTTGGCGTCTAGCGTCGTATGGAGCGCCACGACATAGCCGTATGCCTTCTGGCCGCCGGGGTAGTGGCCGATGCCGACCTGCTCGGGCGCGGTGTCCCGATACGCTTTCGAATCCGGCAGTGCGGCGAGCGCTTCGAGCGCGGGATTCACCGCGGTTTCGATCAGCTTCCGGACCTCGGCCTGAAAGGACTGGGCGCCCTCCGGATAGAACTTCGCGAGCCGCTCGGACTTCACCGCCAGTGGGCTCTCGTCCGGCTTGTGAATGAACGAGCGCACGAGCCCCACGACCGGATCGATCTCCGCCTTGGGCAGTAGGATGCCTTGATCCCGCTGGCTCTCCAGGTTGGCCCGGAGCTGACCGATCGCCCGCGCATACTGACGCAGGAGATCGAGATAGCGATGCTGATCCTTCTGGTCCCGGAGCTTGACGTTGACGAACACCTCTTGCAGCCCGCGGAAGGGGGACGCGTACGGGGTGATCCCGAAGAAATCCCAGAAGTGCTCGGCCCCGGCGCCGTCCGTGGCGAGCTGCCAGTCGAGGACCTCGCGCGAGAGCCGCTCCTCGTGATCGAGATCCTTGGGGTCGATCCGCTCCAGTCGCCGGCGGAACGCGCGGAAGGTCTCCGCGTCCTTCTGAGCCTCCGCGTACGAGAAATCCGGAAGCCTGCCGACCTCGAGCCCCCGCTGAATCCGCACCGCCGGAACGTGATCGAGCTGCAAAGCATCGTAATCCGCGAGAACGGCCGCGAGCGCCTGCGAGGCGTGCGACTTCGCCGCGGGCGCGGCGCCGAGGAGCGGCAGAGCGAGGATCAGGACGGCGAGGATCTTTTTCACGCGTCGGCCCCCTTTTGCGGTCAGGTTGTACGTCGTGTCAATGCGACTCGGTACTCCGCTTGACCGTTTCCCGCCGCTTTTCCTGAGCACGGCGGATCGTTTCCTTCGCGGAAGAACCTCCGCGTCGGAAGAACTCGACGAGCTCCGAGGCAGACATCTCCTTGGTCCGCTCATAGATGTCGTCACGAATCTGCCTGACGAGCCAAACGGCATCGACGTCCTTATTCATAGCTGGCCACCTCTTGGGGCGAATGAATCCGGTCACGTAGTGCTCTCCGTCGATGATCTCGTGGCGCTGACCGTCCTCGGGGATGAGGACGTAGTCGTCGTAGGTCAGCTTGCGGATGCGGTCTTGGAGAGCCATGAGCCTACCTCTCGAAGCATGGCACTCGGCGGGATCGGTGCCGCCGCGACTCCAACCTCAGGCGAAAAGCGCAGTGAGAGACAGTTCGAAGCCGGGGAGTAGCGGAGTCGTGAGGACGTCCCTAGCCTTCGCGGAGAGCGTGGTGATGAGCACGAGCCGATCCTCCACTCTGCGGAAGACCCGGACGTCCTGACGGACGGGGCTGAATATCCAGTACTCCAGCACTCCGAAGCGATCGTAGAGATCGAGCTTGATCTTCTCGTCGAGCCGGCGGGTACTCTCGGACAGGATTTCGACCACCAGGTCGGGCGTTCCCTGGACGTTCTTGTCGGTGAGGATCTCCGCTCGCTCGTTCGAGATGAACAGGAGATCCGGCTGGACGACGTCGTGCTCCGAGAAGGCGATGTCGAAGGGCGCCGCGAAGACTTCGCCAAGTCCGTGCTGCTCCACGAAGCCGCCCAGCCGCAGACCCAGCCGGAAGCCGGTGCGCTGATGGACGGTCACGGGGGAAGGGGTCATGTAGTGCTCTCCGTCGATGATCTCGTGGCGCTGACCGTCCTCGGGGATGAGGACGTAGTCGTCGTAGGTCAGCTTGCGGATGCGGTCTTGGAGAGCCATGGGGACTATGGTAGCACTCGGACGGGCGACCGGCCGTTCCTAGTTCCGGGTATCTGGCTCCTGAGACGTTCCTGGTACCCAAAAGATATCATGTCGCGAGG
>DASWQX010000255.1:0-1837 GCA_036403495.1 Thermoanaerobaculia bacterium | reverse complement strand
CAGTCGTAGAGCGGCGTCCGTTTCAAGCTCTGGCCTTCCGACATGGGATCGATCCTCCCCGGAGAGGTCCGGGTCCGTAGTGGCTCCCTGCGGGACAAAACCGTATCACGAGAGAATCGGGAAAGAGCCACGAGAGGAGCGCCCCTTTTTCGTTCCAGCGCTTTGCGATAGGTTTCCCTGCCTGGAGGTGCCGCCCATGAAGCTTCTCCTCATCCGCCACGCCATCGCCGAAGAGCGCGACGACTTCGCCCGCACCGGCAAGGACGACCGCCTGCGCCCGCTCACCGACGAAGGGCGGAAGAAGATGAAGCAGGCCGCCCGCGGGTTGAAGGAGATCGCGCCGGACATCGATCTGCTGGCGACCAGCCCGCTGACCCGCGCCGCCCAGACCGGCGCCATCGTCGATTCCGTCTACGGCGGCCTGAAGGAGGTCGAGATCGCCGAGCTCTCGCCCGAGGCCTCCCCCACCGACTTCCTGCGCTGGCTGCGCAAGCAGAAGCCGGAGTGCATCGCCGCCGTCGGCCACGAGCCGAGCATCAGCCTGCTCCTCTCCTGGCTGCTCACCGGCAGCGAACGGCGGATCTTCGCCTTCCGCAAGGGGGGCGCCTGCCTGCTCGACTTCCCCGACGAGGTCGGCGCCGGCACCGCCACCCTGGTCTGGGCGCTCACCCCCGGCCAGCTCCGCGACCTCGCGGCTTGAAAGGCCTGCCGATGACCGCCGGGCTCCTCTCCCGCTCGCCCGAGGAAGGAGCGCGCCTGCTCGCCCTCTCCTTCCTCGACCAGGCCGCCGCGGCCCGCCCGCGCCTGGACGATCCCGCGGACGCCGAGGCGCTCCACGATTTCCGCGTCGGCCTGCGCCGGCTGCGCAGCGCGCTCAAGGCCTACGACGCCCAACTCGGCGGCAGCGTCCCGAAGAAGCTCGCCAAGCGGCTGAAGCGCCTCGCCGGCTCCACCGGCCCCGGGCGCGACACCGAGGTCCAGATCGAATGGGTGCGCGGCCGCGCCCCCCACCTCGGCAGCCACCACCGGAACGGCGCCTCCTGGCTCCTCGGCCGTCTCGGCGAACGGAAGCGGGAGGCCTATAACGAGATGCGAGAGGAGGTGGCCGACGAGCTCGACAAGGTCGAGAAGGACCTCCGCGCCCGGCTCTCCGTCTACCGTGCCGAGATCCACCTCGACGCCAAGGCCGGCCGGCCGACCCTGGCGGAGGCCACCGCGGAGATCCTCCACGGCCAGATCGCGGACCTCGAGGAGCGTCTGGGGAAGATCGGCGACGCCGGCGACGAGACCGAAGCCCACGAGGCGCGGATCCGTGCCAAGCGGGTGCGCTACCTGCTCGAGCCACTGGTGGACGAGATCCCCGGCGCGGCGCCGGTCGTCAAGCGCTTCAAAGCCCTCCAGGACCTCCTCGGCGACCTCCACGACGCCCACGTCCTGGAAGCCGAGCTCGCGCACGCCGTCGAAACCGCCGCCGCCGAGCGGGCGCGGACGATCCTCGATCTTTCGCTCGCCGACCCGCCCGACGCTGCGCGCCTCCGCGCCGAGCGCCGGCGCCCCCGCGAGCCCGGCCTGATCGAGCTCGCCCGCCTCAACCGCGCCCGTCGCGACCATCTCTTCGCGGAGCTCGACACCGCCTGGCTGGCCGGCAAGGCCGAGCCGTTCCTGCGCGAGGTGGAGGGGCTGGGGGAGGAGATGGTGGCGGCGGTGGAGTCGAGGTAGAACCAGGGACCTGAGGGACCCCAGAGACATCAGGGACTCCAGGAAGACTGTTCTCTCTGATTCCTGCTGTCCCTGCTGTCCCTGAAGTCCCTTGTTTTCCCAGTTTCCCTAGTACCCG
>DASWQX010000254.1:0-5908 GCA_036403495.1 Thermoanaerobaculia bacterium | reverse complement strand
CCCTTATACACATATCGCAGGATCGGGGATGTTTGTGGCCTGCGACCTCACCCTCGGTCCCTCTCCTAAAGGAGAGGGAGGGCCCGGCTGGGGCAGCGTCGCAGTCGTCCCCCTTCTCCTTTAGCTCTGTCAGCTCGGCAGGCCGAGCACATGGCGTGGAGGAACAAGTCGCCTTGTTCCTCAGGAGGAGAAGGGGATAGGGGATGAGGTCGCAGGCCGCGGAGGTTGATCGAAGCGAGGAGACGTGTATAAGGGACAGGGGCGCTCTCCCTGGCCGTCACTTCCGAGCCCGCGCCGCCTTCTCCACCTGGTCCGCCAGCTCGGCGGCCCGGGCGCTCGCGGGGAGCTTCCGGCCGGCCTTCCGCACCTGGCGGGCGATCTCGTCGAGCTCCTTGCGGGTCCCGGGAGAGCCGCCGAGGATCTCGCCGAAGCGCGCCGCCAGGGCCGCCAGCCGGAAGCGCGGCGGCGCCTTCTCCCAGGAACGGGCGAAGTCCGACAGCGCCACCTCCCGCGCGTTCCCGGGCGGGTCGACCAGACGCAGGGTCGCCACCCGGCCGGCGCGGGGAGCGCCGGGGCGCAGCTCGATCTCGTAGAGCCCGGTGGTGCCGGCGCCGACGAGCCGGTAGCGGGCGACCACCGCGGGATTGAAGGTCACCTCCACCGGGGCCCCCGTGGGCGCGCCGTCGATATGAAAGCGCAGCAAACGGAAGCGCGATCCATGGAGGAAGGGCGTGGGAGCGCCCTCGACCGTGATCGCGACGTTCCCTTGCACCGGCATCTCCTCGAAGGCGTCGAAATCGTAGTAGCGCGTCGGCCCGTCGTCCCGGATCGAACCCACGTCGGGCGGCTTGCCGGCGTCCAGCCGGAAGGTGGAGACCGGGTGTGCCGCCGCGTCCGCGAAGGGATGGCCGGGCCCGACGTAGTCGCTCTGCCGGCCGCTCTCATTGCCGCCGACGTTGACCCCGCCGGCGTTGAGTCGGCCGGCCGCGGCCGGTGGCGCGCTCCTGGCGGCCGGAATCCTTTCGAGCTCCTGTTGGGTGACCGTCGCCCCCGTGCTGATCCGCCGCTCGTCCAGCAGGGGGGACTCGGCGGTGACCGTGATCTGGTCCTGCTCCGGCGCGGGCTTGGCTTCGGCCTTGGCCGCCGGCGGGACCGCCGCGGCCTGCACCGGAGCGGCCGGGGGCGGCGCGGCGGGGGCCGGCGCGGCAGCCACGGTTCCACCCGCGACCCCGCCGACGACTCCCCCCGGGACTCCTCCCTCCACCCCGCCCGCGACGCCGTCCCGAGGGGCGGCATAGCCCAGCGCCTGGAGCTCCTTCCGGCGCTCCGGGGCCATCGGCTTGGGCACGGCCGGAGGAGGCGGAGGGGACTGATGCATCTGGAGAGCCCGCTCGCCACCGCCGGGCTCGCCGAGCGGCTGCTCCGTCGGGGACGGAACCTGCCGCGAGGCCTGCCCGGCGCGAGCAACATCCGCTTTCTTCTCCGCCGCCGGCCTGTTGGCGAAAGCGGCGCGCGGCGGCTCCATCCGCAGGTGGAGAGCGAAGAAGCCCGCTCCGACCATCGCCAGCAGCGAGGCGGCGATCAGCCATTGCCGCGGTTGCCGCGGTGGAGCCTCCGGGCGGCGGATCTCCGACTTCGGGACCCCCACCGGGATCGTCGGCGGAATCTCGCCTTTGATCTTCTCCAGCAGCCCGGCCGGCGGCTCGATCGGATCGCTCTCCGCCAGCTTCCGGGCGATCTCACGCTCGTTCCAGTGGCTCATCGGGCGTCGTCCTCCAGGGCCAGCGCCAGCAAACGGAATGCCTTCTTGAGGCGCTTGCGGATGGCGACCGGCGTGATCCCCTCCTGGCGCGCCAGCTCCTTGACCGGCAGGTCCCCCCAGAAGATGGCGGTGACCAGGTAGCGCAGCTCGTCCGGCAGACCGAGGACGGCGCGCCGCAGCCGGTCCCCCTCCATGTCCCGCCCCACCGTCTCCTCGGCGCCGGGCGCGGGGTCCGGAACGGCCGCCTCGTGCTTCTCTTCGAGGGGTACCAGCCGCCGGGGGCGGCGCAGATGGTTCAGGAAAGTGGTGTAGGCGATGCGGAAGAGCCAGGTCGAGAACTGCGCCCGGCGGTCGAAGCCGGGAAGCGCGGCCCAGGCCTTGCGGTAGGTCTCCTGCGTCAGGTCCGCGGCCAGCTCGGCGTCGCCGCTGAGCCGGCGCAGCAGCGAGAAGACGCCGCGATAGGTCCGCTCCACCAGCCGCTCGGCGGCACTCCGGTCCCCGTCCGCCAGGGCGGCGAGCAGCCGGCTCTCCTCCCCTGCCTCCGGACGATCCCGCAAGTCGCCTCCCCAGGAGCTGGTCGATAGGGCTGTTGCCAGTAAGGTCATCCTACTAGCTTGGACACCGACGGGCGAAGAAAGGAAACCGGCGTCCTCCTTTCGCGCCGCGACGGTGGAGATCACAGATCCGATGGCGCTTATCCCCGCCGGATCGGGAACATCCATGCCGGATCGGGGAAACCGCGGATTTAACGGGGCTTACCACCGCCATGACGGTCGTCAGCGCGAATTCGGCGGTGCTCATCAATGTCGGATCGGTGGACATCCATGCCGGATCGGGTGAAGCGCGGGCCAAGCGGTGCTGCTCACGACCGCGGCGGTCGACCGCGCGAATTCGGCGGTGGACATCCACTTCGGATCGGTGGACGTCTATGTCGGATCGGTGGAGCTAGGGGTCTGGCGGTGCCGACGACTGCCGCGGCGGTGGTCCGCGCGAATTCGGCGGTGCTCATCACCGCCGCGATCGAGAAGGATCAGACCGGGGTGGAGGGAAGCGGGAACCACTCCTGTAAACAGCGCCTCAGCTTCTGGAACGCGGGATCGGTACAGCGATCGGTGCCGACCAACTTGGCCAGATCGAGGTAGATGGACGAGGAACGCGGCTTGCGGGCAGTGCGCAGAACCACCTCGACCGCTTCCTTCGGCTTGAGCGGCTTGATGGCGCCGGCACTCAAGAAGCCCTTCTCCATCAGCCAATCCCTCAATGAGATCTCGCTACTCGTCCAGCCCAGAGCACGGTCGATATGGGGAGAGTCGCTCCAGACCCAATTCTCCAACTCCGGAGAGATCACGACGGCAGCCGCCCGATCTCCCCAGCCTGCATCACCGAGCCGCTCTTCTAGCTCTGATTCCAGCCCAGACCGCACTACTGCTTCTCGGCCACATCCTTCATGGTCCAGCAGAACCAGTGCCCGTTCGTAACGGCTGGCGAAAGGCCGCAGGAAATCGTGGCCGCGCAGCAGACATCCGGGGTCCCGCTCAGGGTGTACGTAAAGATCGAAGGTCACAGGCCTGCACTTGAGGGATTGGGAGCGAGAGAGAAGCCCTCTCAGAGAGGCTTCCATGTTCTTGTCTGCGACGAGGAGGATGAGATCTTTGCGCGGGAGATCCGGGCTCATCCCAAGACTCCGGCAGCGAAGAGCGTTCCCAGGGTCGTCTCGTGCTTCCAGGACCGCAACGCTGGATGCTCGCTCCCCCGGATGATGTTTGTGGCGCCGTCCGCATTCTTGGAGAAGCAGAGAATCTGCTCGGCCTCGACTGTGCTTAGGACCACCGGTGAGTGGGTGGCGAGCAGCACCTGGGCGTCGTAGACCGAGGAGAGCGATTGAGTCATGGTTTCGATCGCGCGCGGGTGGATACCGTTCTCGGGCTCTTCAATGAGGTAGATGCCTTTGAAGCCTTCCAGGTATGCGGGAAGCGTGAGAGCGAGCATTCTCAACGTGCCGTCGGAAGCCATCCAGGAAGGAACCTCGAGTCCTTCACCGTATTGGAGGACGAGATAGCGGTGCCGGTCCTCCGGGCGCTCGATCGTATTGATATCCTGGAGATCTGGAAAGGCGGTCTGGAGATGGGCGATCCACTGGCGGAAACGTTCAGGCGATTTTTGGCGCAAATCGGCCACGACCCAAGGGAGATTGGAGCCGTCGGACCTTAAACCAAGGCCCTGGCCTGGAGGGCTGGCCCTCCGGATCAGAGCACTGTTGAGAGTAAGCGGCTGGACACCTCCGGATGTCAGAATCTCTCTAAGCCAGAGGATCACAGAAAAAATGGACTCGTCGCCGGGTAGATTTCCTGGCATAGATTGGCGTGGCCCGAAGCCTGGCAAGCCCTTCGCCATTCCTAACGCCGATCGCCGCAGCACAGGCCCGAAGCCCGGCAAAATTACTTCAGAATAGATCCGGTCGAGAACCTCTAAGGATTGCCGCCCATCATCTTTTGGCGCTGAAAGCGTGAGAGGGATCGTATTCCCTTTCGGGAATCCAGGGCTCTGAGGATCGGCCATGGATTTTTTCAGAATTACTCGCTCTGCGTATAGCCCTCGTTCTTGAGTTTTGGAATCTATGGAGAGCGTTACTTCATACCGAACCGTATCGATTTCTGCGTCGATCCCGCTCGGCTGAAGTGCTGCTGGAACTTGAGCTTCGATAGCGAGTTCGAACTGCGTTCCTTTGCCCCGCCAGACGAGGTCATAGAAATTCTGCGTCCTCTCCTCGATCGCCGCGTCAGGCCCATCCGAGACCAGCCGTCCCAGGAACGCGACCACATCCAGGAAGGTCGTCTTCCCGCTCGCGTTCGGCCCCACAAGGACGTGGAACGGCTCAAGGGGCTGGCTGACGTAGCGGAGGCAGCGATACCCCAGCGCTTCGACCCGAGTAATCATGGCCCCGGGATCATAACCGCTTTCCTGGGCCGGGTTGGAGGATCTGCCCGCGTATGTTAGATTTCTCTTTCTTGCTCACGACCCTCTGAAAGGAGACCACCCCATGAAGAAGAGAGCGAAGAAGTTGATCCTGAGCCGGGAGACGCTCCTCCACCTGCAGCGCACGCAGCTCGGTCGGGTCGGCGGCGGGGGCAACACCCACGAGATTCAGACCGGCTGCGCCTGTACCGACGGGTGCGACACGGCGAGTTGTGGCTGTGGCACGGGGACCTGCGGCTGCGGCGGCAGCGCGGATGCCTGCACGACGGGCCAGACTTTCGAGATCATCTCGGGCTGCGCCACGAACTGCGGCTGAGGTCCTAAGTCACCGGCTGACCCCAAGGGAGCGGCGGGGATCCGAACCCGCCGCTCCAAGGTCTGCCGCTAGGGCTCTTCCCCGACGGCCTCCGGGAGGGAGTCCTCCGGTGGCGGGGCCTGGACGGCGTCGACCTCCTCCCCCTTCGGCTCTTCCTCCGCCCGCACCATCTGCACCACCACCTCCATGTGCCCGGTCTGCGGGAAGAGGTCGAAGAAGGTGAAGCTCTCGATCCGGTAGACCTTCTGGAGCGTGCGCAGGTCGCGGGCGAGCGCGGCGGGGTGGCAGGAGACGTAGGTCAGCCGCTGCGGCGGACGCTCCATCAGGGCGTTGCGCACATCGCGCGAGAGGCCGCCGCGGGGGGGATCGGCGACCACGCGGTCGAGCCCGGCGGGCATTCCCCGCACCCAGCTCTCGACCACCTGGTTCACCGTCTCGACGTTGGCCGCCTGGTTGCGCCGCACGTTGAGGCGGGCGTAGCGCGAGCCGATCTGGTCGGCTTCGACGGCGGTCACCTTGCCGTAGAGGCGGGCGAGCGGCAGGCTGAACAGCCCGACGCCGGAGTAGAGGTCGACCGCCGTCTCCCCCGTCCAGGGGCCGACCGTGACCTCGACGAGGCGGGGCAGCAGCCCGCGGTGGGCCTGGAAGAAGCCGCGGGCGTCGTAGGCGTAGGTGATGTCTCCCACCTTCGTCGACACCTCGCCGTGAGGGAGGCCGGGGATGACCGGCGCAACGGTGACGGCGCCGACATCCCCCGCCGCGAGGTCGATCCGCTGCGGCGCGTCCGGCCCGAGGTGGGCGGGGAGGTCGCGGAGGAGGGCTTCGAGCTCGGGCACCAGCAGCGGGCAGCCGGT
>DASWQX010000253.1:0-3809 GCA_036403495.1 Thermoanaerobaculia bacterium | reverse complement strand
CGGTGAGCCGGACGTAGGAACCGGCGGGGAGCTCGGCGACCTCGCCGGCGGCGAGGTCGAGGCTCTCGGCCGCGAGCCGCAAGGTGCCACCGGCGCGCAGGGCATCCCGCGCGTTGACCGCCAGGTTGAGGATCACCTGCTCGATCTGCCCGAGGTCGACGTGGACCGCGCCGTCCTGGGGGTCGAGCGCGATCTCGAGCCGGATGTGCTCGCCGATCAGCCGGCGGAGCATCGGCGCCATCTCGCGGATGACGTCGTTGAGGCTCAGGGTGCGCGGCTGCAGCGTCTGCTTGCGGCCGTAGGCGAGGAGCTGGCGCGCCAGCGCGGCGGCGCGCTCGCCGGCGCGCTGGATCTCCTCCACATGGGCACGCCGGCCGTCCTCCTCCGGGGTCGACTCGAAGAGCAGCTCGCACTGGAAGGAGATCGCCGCCAGCAGGTTGTTGAAGGAGTGGGCGATGCCGCCGGCGAGCCGGCCCACCGCCTCCAGGCGCTGCGAGTGGCGCAGCCGCTCCTCGCTGGCCCGCAGCGCCTCCTCGGCGGCCTTGGTCTTGGAGATGTCGCGGACCGTCCAGCGCAGCCGCGCCGTGCGGTTCTCGGCGTCCGCGTCGCGGACGCCGGTCAGCACAGTGCTGAACAGCGCCCCGTCGCGCGACTTGATCCGCACCTCCATCTCGCCGCCCGGCTCGCCGGCGCCCACCCGTCGGAGGAGATCGCGGAACGCCGAACGGTCCTCGAGATCGAGGAACACGGTGAACGGCTTACCGGCCAGCAGGTCCTGGCGGACGGCGAACAGGTCGGCGGCGGCGCGGTTGGCCTCCTCGATGGTGCCGTTGACGTCGGTCACCAGGTAGCCGAAGGGCGCCTCCTCGAAGAGGTGGCGGTAGCGGTGGCGCTGGCGCTCCAGCGCCTCGCGGGTGGTCTGCAGCTCCTCGTTCTGCTGCTCCAGCTCCTCGTAGGCCACCTCGAACCCGGCGAGCTGCTCCTCCATCCGGGCGAGCTGGCGGGCGAACTCCTCCGCGTTGGACGTCTGGACCGCTTCGCGCTGCAGGATGCGGAGCTGGCGTTGCGCCGAGGAGAGCCTGGCTGTGGATTCCTTCGCCATGCCGCCGCTCCCTTCAGTCCCGCGCCGGCACCTCGGGCGGCGGGGACGCTTCCTCCATGAGCAGGATGATCCCTGCACTTCCCGGGCCATCGCCCAGGCGGGTACAGGAGATCTGGCAGCGGATGGGCCGGCCGCGGCGGTTGATGCTGTCGAGCACGCTCATCGTCCCCTGCGGACCGCTGTCCAGGCAGCGGCGCATCGGCTCCTCCAGCTCCTGGACCGGCAGGCCGATGTCGAGGCCGAGGAACGAATGCCCCCGCACCTCGTCGCCGCGCAGCCCCCACAGCTCCTGGGCCTTGTCGCTCCAGATCTCCACCTTGAGCTCGGCGTTGAGCACCACCACGGCCGCGCTCAGGCTGCCGAGGATGGAATGGAGATGGGTATTGACGTAGCGCAGCTCGTCCGACCGCTGCTGGAGCTGATCGTTCATCGAGCGCAGCTCCTCGTTGGTGGACTGGAGCTCCTCGTTCATCGTCTCCAATTCTTCGTTGGCGGACTGCAGCTCCTCGTTGGTGGTCTCCAGCTCCTCGACGATCGACTGCAGCTCCTCGTTGGTGGTCTCCAGCTCCTCGTTGGCCGACTGCAGCTCCTCGTAGGCGGTCTCGAGGTCCTGATGGGTGCGCCGGAGCTCGTCGGCGAGCTGGTGCTGGAGGGTCAGGTCGAGGAACGAGATGCCGACGCCGAGCGGTCCGCCGGCGGCTTCGGCCAGCGGTGTCACCTGGATCTCCAGCACCTGGGGCTCGCCCCCGGCCGGCGTCCACGCGACCTCCTTGAGCGTTACCGCCGTGCGGGAGAGGAAGACGGCGTCGATGTGCGAACGCAGCTCGATGGGCCGGTAGGAGATCTCGAGGTCCTGGAGCAGGCGGCCGAGGTCGGTGGAGGCGATCGTGAAGAGCTGGCGGGCTTTCTGGTTGGCCAGCAGGAGATGGCCGCCGCGGTCGACGGCGATCTGCGCCACCGGACCCGAGTCGAAGGCCGCCTCGCGCACGCGCACCGGACGGTTGCCGTTGCCGTCCAGAGCGGACGCGGCCGGAACCATGGCGAGCAGCCGGTCGCTCGGGTGCGCGTTCGGCACGCGCTGGAAGGTACGGCTCTTCAGATCCTCCGGCCGGAAGCTGTTGCTGTGGGTGAGCAGGGTCTCGGCCTTGCCCAGGAAGAGGTAGCCGTTGCGCCGGAGCGCGAATTGGAAGCGGGCGAGGATCTTCGCCTGGACCTCCGAATTGAAGTACATCAGCGTGTTGCGGCAGACCAGCAGGTCGAGCCGCGAGATCGCCGCGTCCTGCAGCAGGTCGTGGCGGCCGAAGATGATCGAGCGGCGCAGGTCGGGCCGGAAGACGAAGCGGTCTCCCGCCGGCTCGAAGTACTTGAGGTACGCCTCGGGGATGTCCTTGACCTGGGCGGCGGTGTAGCTCCCCTGCCGTCCCTGGGCGAGGGCCTCCTCGTCGACGTCGGTGGCGTAGATCTTCACCCGCTGCCGGAACTCATGATCGCCCATCGCCTCGGCGAACAGGATGGCCAGGGTGTAGGCCTCCTCGCCCGAAGCGCAGCCGGCGCTCCAGCAGCGCACGGGCTCGCCGGCCCCCTTGTCCTCGAGGATGCGGGGCAGGATCCTCTCGGCGAGCACCTGCCAGGCCAGCGGATCGCGGAAGAAGCCGGTAACGTTGATCAGCACCGTGTTGAACAGCGGCAGGAACTCGTCGGGATGGACCTCCAGGTAATCCACGTACTCCGGGTAGGAGGCGATCCCGACCTGCTGCATGCGCTTGCGCACCCGGCGGATCAGGCTGGAGAGCTTGTAGCCCGAGAAATCGAACCCGCGGGTCGCCTTCAGGTAGTCCAGCAGCTTGACGAAATCGGCCGCCGGCGCCGCGGATTCGCCCGCCTCATCCCTCGCCCTTGGTTTTTCGTCGAGGCTCATGCCGGTTCTCCACGGGTCAGCTCGGTCAGGCACGCCGCGATGGCTTCGAGAGGCAGGATGCGATCGGCCTTTCCGGTTCTGATCGCTGCATCCGGCATGCCAGAGAACTCGGCGCTCGCCTCGTCCTGCACGATCACCGTGCCGCCCTGGCGCTTGACGGCGCGCACTCCGTCGGCGCCGTCGCTCCCCGTGCCGGTCAGAACCACCGCGATGGCGCCGCTCCCCCAGCTCGCCGCCAGCGAGGCGAAGAGGACGTCGGCCGACGGCCGCGAGAACCGGACGCGGGCGGTGTCCGACAGCGACAGCTCGCCGTCCGCCGCCACCAGCAGGTGATGGTCCGGCGGCGCGAGATAGACCGAGCCGGCGGCGAGCCGTTCCCCGCCCCGGACCTGCTCCACCCGTAGCCCGGTGCGGCGGCGGAGGATCTCCGCCATCCAACTCCGGTGCTCCGGATCGAGGTGCTGAACGACCATGATGGGGGCCGCGAAACCGGCGGGAAGAGAGGACAGGACCTCGCTCAGCGCCGACAGCCCTCCCGCCGAAGCGGCGAGTGCCACGACGTGCCGAGGCCGGCCGGACGCGAGAAGAGAGGAGTCACCCAATGGTTGTAACAGACCAGCACACCCTCAAGGTACCGACGACAAGGTTCGATCTTCAGTATGCGCCATTTCGTAATTCCACGCCAAGCTGAGCGGCCGGCCCCGGTTTGCCGCCGCCTTTGGCCTCCTCCCCCCTCCCGGGTTATATTGCCGGACTTATCGCCCGGAGCCGACGAATGACCGAACCGAT
>DASWQX010000252.1:0-8809 GCA_036403495.1 Thermoanaerobaculia bacterium | reverse complement strand
CTCCATGCGATGACGGCCGATCCAGCCGGCGCCGACGAAGCCGAGGCGCGGAACGGCGACCGCCGCCGTCACATCTCCACCCAGCTCTTCATGAACCCGTCGGGGCGCGCCTCGTTGATCTCCAGGGCGTCGCCCAGCCGTTCCAGCGGGAACCCGTGGGTGAGTAGGGGGAAGGGATCGAGCCTCCCCTCCGCCACCGCCGCCACCGCCTCCCGCAGCCCCCGCGCGTAGACCCTCGGATCGCGCTCGTGGGCGTTGATCACGTCGATCCCGCGCCAGTTCCACTGCTGCAGATTCACCTGGCGCGGACCGTCCTGGTGGTACCCCGCGATCACCAGCCGGCCGCGGACGCGGATGAGCTCGCCGGCGAGGTCGAGAGGGCCCTGCTTGCCCGCGCACTCGATCACCCGCTCGCACCCCTCGCCGCCAGTGAGCGCCATCACCTCGCGCACGACGGCTCCCGGGTCCTCCAGGGAGAACGTCCGCTCGGCGCCCTGCCGCCGCGACGCCTCCAGGGCGAAGGGGCGGCGGGAGACCGCCAGCACGCGGGCGCCGAGGCGGGCCGCGAGGCCGGTGAGCAGAGTGCCGAGAAAGCCGGCGCCGATCACCGCCACGGTCTGCCCCGGCTGGATGTCGCTGCGCCGCAGCACGTTCATCACGCAGGCCAGCGGCTCGCCGGGGAACGGCCGGCCGGCCAGGGCCGCGGGGAGCGGCACCACCGCGTCCGCCGCCGCCACGTCGTACTCCGCGAAGGCGCGGTCGGAGAGCAGGGCCACCGGCTGCCCCGCCTCCAGGCCCTCGACTCCGGAGCCGAGCTCGGCGATCTCCCCCCACCCCTCGTGCCCCGGCTGCCCGGGCGGCAGGGGGTAGTGAAACCATTCGCGCCCCTCGAAGACCGGCCCGTTGGAGGCGCAGATGCCGCAGCCGCGCAGGCGCACCAGGACCTGATCGGAATGGATCTCGGGGAGGCTTACCTGTCGAACCTCGACGGTACGCGGGGCGGAAAGGGTCGCAGCTCTCACGGGCGAGCTATGAATTCAAAGGTCGTGCCAATGCGGGAAAAAAGCTCTGCTTCCCCGGGAGAATCTTCGGCATGGATGCCTGAGGGAGTACTGCTGGGCCGTTCCTCAGGGATTGGAAGGGAAGAAAGAACAGCCGTGGGTAAGAATTCTTACACGCTGCGGCCGGCGGGTGCGGCTCGGGTACAGGTGGAATCCCCGAAAAGCTCTGGTAGAGTTTCACCGTGCAAGAGATCTGGTTCCGGAAGTGCAGCTCGTTCGAAGAGGAAGAGGAAGCCGACCAAGAGTTCTGGGCACGGATGACGGGAGACGAGCGCGTCAACGTCCTTGAGCAGATGCGCCAAGAGGCCTGGAAGATCACCGGTGAGCCCCTCGAGAGACTTCGAAGAGTTGTTCGCGTTGTTAGGCGCCCACAAAGCTAGGTTCCTGGTCGTGGGAGGCTACGCCTTCGCCTTCCATGCGAAGCCACGGTACACGAAGGATCTGGACATCCTCATCGATGCGACGCCGGAAAATGCCCAGCGTGTTCTGCAGGCGCTTGCCGACTTCGGCTTTGGCAGTCTGAACTTGACGGTCGAAGATTTTACGACTCCGGGCAACATCATCCAACTCGGCCATCCTCCAAGCCGCATCGATTTCCTGAATTCGCTGAAGAAAGTGACCTTCGACGAAGCCTGGGAGCATCGGATCGAGGGCCGTTTCAGCGATCAGAAAATTTTCTACATCGGACTGGAAGACCTGATTCGCAACAAGCAGGCAGTTGGCCGGCCTCAGGATCGAGCCGACGTCGCGGCCCTGAAGAAAAAACTCAAAGCGCCACCGAAGCCCTCCAAGAGGAAATCTGATTGAGCGCTACAGGCTCTCTACAGAAGAAGCCCGGCATCGGCGACGTCTTCCGGGCCCTGCGGCAGCCCAAGATCGCCATCATGCTGGGGCTCGGCTTCTCGTCGGGCCTGCCGTTCTTCCTCACCGCGAACACTCTGGGCTACTGGATGCGCGACGAGGGGCGGACGCTCAAGGCGATCGGCTTCCTCTCGTGGGTGGGGCTCGCCTACTCGTTCAAGTTCCTCTGGTCGCCGCTGATCGACCGCCTCGACGCGCCCTGGCTCGGGCGCCGGCTGGGACGGCGGCGGGGGTGGATCCTGACCGCGCAGATCGTGATCGGCGGCGGGCTGCTGGCGATGGCCGCGGTAGGGCCGCGGCACGGCCTCCTGGCCCTCGGGATCGCGGCCTTGACGGTGGCCTTCGCGTCGGCGACCCAGGACATCGTGGTGGACGCCTGGCGGATCGAGGCCGCCGACACCGACAAGGAGCTCGGCCTCCTCTCCAGCGCTTACCAGCTCGGCTACCGCATCGCCGTCCTCATCAGCGACGCCCTGATCCTCTTCGCCGCCAGCCACCTGGGATGGCCGGCCTCGTACGTGCTGATGGCCGTGCTGATGGCGATCGGCGTCGCCGCGACCCTCAAGGCGACCGAGCCGGCGGGAGCGGACGAGGTCCTGCACGAGAAGTCGGCCGAAGCGCCGCTCTGGACCGCCCGCGGGCTGTTCGACGCGGTGGTCGGCCCCTTCCTCGCCTTCTTCCGGACCTGGGGGTGGGTGGGCCTGCTGATGCTCGCCTTCATCAGCCTCTACCGGCTGCCCGAGTTCGTGATGGGGCCGATGTCGACCCCCTTCTACCACGACCTCGGCCTCTCGAAGGACATGGTGGCCACCGTGCGGACCACCGTGGGTCTCGTCGCCTCGTTTCTCGGCATCGCGTTCGGCGGTCTGCTGGTGGCCCGCGCCGGGTACATGCGCGGCTTGATCATCTGCGGGCTCCTGCAAGGGATCGCGATCGCCAGCTTCGCCCTCCTCGCCGTCTACGGCGGAGACCCGCGGCTGTTCGCCGCCGTGATGGTGTTCGACAACTTCGGTGTCAGCGCCGCCGGCGTGGCGCTGGTGACCTACATGTCGAGCCTGACCAGCCTTGGCTACACGGCCACCCAGTACGCCCTCCTCAGCAGCGCCTGGGCGATCGTCGGCAAGCTCCTCAAGGGCTTCTCCGGCGCGGTCGTCGAAGGCCTCCAGGCCCACGGACACACCCTGATGGAGTCCTATGCCCTCTTCTTCGCGGGCGCCGGCGGGATCGGCCTGCCGTCGATCCTGCTCTGCCTCTGGCTGGCGGCCGTGCAGGGAAAGACACGACCCGCGGAAGCTGGAACCCTCCCGGACCCTGGCGCGTAGTGTGAATGTAGAAGCCGGCTCTGGAAGCCCGGCTCAGGAAAGAGAGTGACTCCATGCCCCTCTACCGCTCGCGCCAGCACAAGCTCATCGCCGGAGTCTGCGGCGGCCTCGCCGAATGGCTCGGCTGGGACCCGACCGTGGTCCGCGTCCTCTACGTCGCCCTCTCCATCGCCTCGGTGGCCTTCCCGGGGATCATCTCCTACGTCATCCTCTGGATGGTGATGCCCAAGGAACCGGCGTAGGAAGGCGGACGGGGAGTTTCCTCCCCGTCCGGTCCGAGAAGCCCTTACTGCAAGTGGAAGGTGGTCGCCAGGAACACGGCGAGCTGCGCCCGGGTGTTCGGGGACTCCGTGCAGAAGTTGCCGCCGCCGCAGCCGGCGGTGATGCCGCTGAGCGCCATCTCCCGGATCCAGGGGCAGAAGGGGCTGGTGACGGGCACGTCGCCGAACACGGGCGTGGTGCAGGGCGTGGGCGAATAGCCGGCGCCATGCCAGGTCGCGAGGAGGAACACCGACATCTGAGAGCGGGTCACCGGGTTGTTCGGGCAATACTGGCCGCCGCCGCAGCCCGCGGTCACACCACGGTGCACCAGCTCCTGGACCCAGGGGCAGATCGGGTCGGAGGCGGCGACGTCGCTGAACGGGCTCGTGGTGCAGGCTGGCGGCACGTAACCGGCGCCACTCTTGGCGGCGATCAGCATCTGCGCCATCGAGCCGCGGGTCACCACGGTTTCCGGGCAGTACTGCAGGGGATTCTGAGCGCAGCCGTTGGTGACGCCGGCCCGGTAGATCGCCTCGATGAACTTGCGCGCCCAGTACTTCGGCGGCACGTCCGCGAAGACCGTGGCGCAGTAGTCGAGGGCCGCCGCCATCACCTCCTGGCGGGCCTGGGCCGTCGGCAGCGCCTCGAACGGGAAGGCGAGGAAGATCGTCCGGTAGTTGGGGCCGATCCGGCTGATCGCGGCGTTGCCCTGGTCGCCCGAGAAGGCGAGCTCGGCGCCGGCGGCCGGTGAGATCTGATCGCTGAAGTTGGTGAACGGATAGGCCAGCGCATAGGGACCCAGGCCGGTGAAGGCCGAGCCCTGCCCCTGGACGGTGGTCTGAGCGACGTCGTCCAAAATCGAACCCAGACCGAGATAGCCCGTCATGAAGCCGGTCGTGCTGCGGGCAAAATGGTAATCCTGGGAGCTGATGACGAGACAGCGCCCAAGGCTGCCGCTCAGGAACGAGGAGAGATCGGCCTCTCCCGAAGGTCCGGGCCCCGTGACCCCGGTATCCGAAACACCGGTGAACCAGAGCACGGTCTTGTAGGCCTGGAGCGCCACGTTGCCAGGCTCGGTGTCACTGTGCCCGGTGTCCCAGATCTGATAGGACTTTCCCAGCGAATCCAGCGCTGCGGTGTAGTAGGCCCTGACGTCGGGGCTATTGTCGTCGTCGTCGACGAGGAGGATCCCGCTGCCGGGCGACGACACGTAATTGGCGGTCACCGTCTGGTCGGCGGCCGGCATGGTGACCGTATTGGTGCCCGAGGTGCTGGCGTTGTTGACCGTACCGCCCCAGCTCCCCACACTCCAGCCCACAGCCGGGCTCGCGGTGACCTGGATCGAGGCCCCGGCCGTGTACTGGCCCGACGAGCAGCCGCTGGAATTCGCAGGCGAGGCGGATGGGTCGCTCCCAGAGCCCGTGTGCGTCCGGGTCAGGATGTAGCAGGTCTGGACCGGGTTGTCGCGCTGGCGGCTGAACCAGTAGTTGTGGACCACGGAATTGCTATTGTCGCTGCCGCCGACTTGCGTGTGCCCCACGGCGAGCCAGGTCTTGGGATACTTCTCGTGAGGCATGGACCCGTTATAGTCGCCATAGCGCCCGAAAGTTCCGGAGTTGCTGCCCGCGATTCCATAAACCTCCCAGCCGCTGGTCAAAGGATCCGCCGAGAGATCGTCGCGGATGACGGAGGTGATCGTCGGGAACAGGGTCCCTCCCAGGGCGTCGATGGTGCCGCCCAGGTGCCCCCGCTCATTGACGGACATCGCTGGGAAGAGCCAGGCGAACGAAGGATTGAAGACGTCGGGCTGCGAGAGGACCGCCAAGGTGGACGGATTGAGGATGGCGGCCCGGACGTAAGGATAGGGCCGAGAGGAACCGTTTTGAGACGAGTTCCACATGAACCCCACCTCCGAATCGGTGATCCATCCTGTCTGCATGCGTGGGTTGCCGCGGGTACAAGGATCGAGCCCGTCCGGACCCGGGCAGGCGAAGGTGCTGAAGGCCGAGCTGGCAAGGCCGCTGACCGTGTTGACCGTCGGTGCCGTCGAGGATTCAGGCCAGGTGAAGACTTTGATGGAGGTCGAGGTGTCGATCGACCCGAAATACATCGTCGTCCGGCCAGGCCGCGTGCCTTCGGCCGCCGCGCCGTTGACCGGCATGATGGAAAAGTAGGCACCGGTGCTGGTGAACGAATTGATCGTGAGCGAGGAGCCGCTGTCGAGCTGCGCCAGCGATATCCGGGCCATCAAGGTGCCATAGAAGGAATCGTCCACGGTGTGAAAGATGTTGGTCGTGAAATACAGATAATTCGCACTGGCCTGCATTTGTGGGAAATCGAACCAGGTGCCGGCGGGAAAGCTGAAGAGAGCGGGAGTAAAGTCATAGTATGTCCAGGAATTGCTGGCGAGGCCTGCCTGACCATGCGTCACGGCCAGGCGCACGCCGTTCGTGCTGCTCGCTGAGGTGCCGGTCTTGATGTATTGCAGATACCAGACGATCAGATTGCGCGAAGAGTCCTGCGCCACCCGCTGGTCGCAGCAAAACCCGGCGGAAAAGGCGGCCGGCGAGCTCGGGAAGGTCGAGAAGGGGTTGACGAAGGAGAACGAGGTGCCGTTGTTCGTCGACGTCTCTGCATACCAGTTGTGAGTGGTAAAAATCCCGTCACCCTGGCTTCCGACATTGGGCTCGTTGATACTGCTGCTGAGACTCGCGACCAGAGGCGAGTCGCGGAGGAGGACGAAGGTTCCCGGCGCGGCCGTCTGGCCGATGGAGCCGAGCCGGGTCTCGACCTTCTGCTCCGGGGGCAGGTTGAGACCGTCATTGATGAAGGGCGCCGACGGCTGAGTCTCCTCGTTCTCCTCGAGATACTCCCTGGGTGGAGGCGGCGGCTGATTTTTGAGCTCTCCGCGCGCCTGATGGCTGGGCACTCCCTCGATCGTAATCACCTTTTCTGTGGGCGAGAGCTGGACGGCGGAGACGATCGTGGGACTCTCGGCTTTCTGGGCAGCGAGCAGGGAGCTCTGGGCACCGAGGGCCAGGGCTGTGCCAAAGAAAAAAGAAACCATTGTTCGGCGATCCACGGATAGACTCCTTTCGATGGAAGCATTTCTCGAAGGAGGCGGCCGCCTCCCGCCGCGCCCACGAGCACTCCCTTCAATGGACGCGAGATCGGCTCATGGCGAGTGTCTCCCTGCGTCCTCTTATCCATTTGTTACTTCAACAGAAAATGTTTCATCCCCATTTGGCTATGGGAAAAATGCGGAGATCGCCAACCCTTCCGGCCGGGAATCCGCTCGTGCTATCTTGCCCTTGTGCCGCAATGCGGCAGAACCGGAGGACAGCCATGACCGTCACCAGCATCACCCCCCAGATCGTCACCGGCGCCGCCCGCGCCTCCTCCAGGCCTGAGATGGACGCGGCGGTCGCGGCTCTCCAGGCGGCCAAGGGGGCATGGACGGCCGTGTCGGTGGCCGAGCGGCGGGAGATCCTCGGCGAGCTCACGGCCCGTTTCCTGGGGGTGGCGGAGCGCTGGTCCGCGCTCGGCATCGAGGCCGAGGGGCTCGATCCGTCGCACCCAGGCTCAGGCGAGGAGGCGCTGGTGGGGCCCTACTTCATCCTGCGCAACCTGCGGCTTTTGCGCGAGTCGCTGCTCGACATCGAGACCCACGGCCGCCCGCGCATCCCCGGCGCGGTGCGGACGCGGCCCGACGGCCAGGTGGTGGCGCGGATCTTCCCCATCGACCTCTACGACCGCACCTTCTACGCCGGCGTCACCGCCGACGTCTGGATGGAGCCGGGGGTCACCGCCGGGGAGCTCGCGAAGACCCAGGCCGTGGCCTATCACGCGCCGGTACGCCAGGGGCGCGTGGCCCTGGTCCTCGGCGCCGGCAACGTCTCGTCGATCGGTCCGATGGACGCGCTGTACAAGCTGTTCGTGGAGGACCAGGTGGTGGTGTTCAAGACCCATCCGGTCAACGTCTTCCTCGGGCCGCTGATCGAGGAGGCGTTCCAGCCGCTGATCGCGCGCGGCTTCTTCCGGGTGGTCTATGGCGGCGCCGAGGAGGGGGCCTATCTCTGCAAGCACCCGGGCGTCGACGAGATCCACATCACCGGCTCGGACCGCACCTACGAGGCGATCGTCTTCGGCCCCGGCGAGGAGGGGCGGCGGCGCAAGGCCGCGAACGAGCCGCTGCTCACCAAGCGCTTCACCGCCGAGCTCGGCAACATCAGCCCGGTGATCGTGGTGCCCGGCCCCTGGGACGACGGCGACCTCGACTACCAGGCCGAGAACATCGCCACGATGCTCACCAACAACGCCGGCTTCAACTGCAACGCCGGCCGGGTGATCGTCCAGCACGCCGCCTGGGGGCAGCGCGGCGAGCTGCTGGCCCGGATCGGCCGGGTGCTCTCCGAGATCCCGGTGCGCCGCGCCTATTATCCCGGCGCCGGCGAGCGCTTCGACGCTTTCCTCGGCGCCCACCAGCAGACCGCCGAGATCTTCGGCAGCCGCTCCGGCGACAAGCTCCCCTGGATGCTGATCCCCAACCTCGACCCGGAGAAGCGCGACGACATCTGCTTCACCACCGAGGCCTTCTGCGGCGTCTTCGGTGAGACCCCGATCGAGGCCGCGAGCGTGGCCGAGTACGTCGACCGGGCCGTGGCCTTCTGCAACGACACTCTCTGGGGGACGCTCAACGCGACGCTGATCGTGCACCCGGAGTCGCTGAAGGACCCGCTGGTGAAACAGGCGGTCGACCGGGCGATCGCCGGCCTGCGCTACGGCACGATCTCGGTGAACCACTGGGCGGCGGTGGGCTACGGCCTCGTCGTCACCCCCTGGGGGGCGTTCCCGGGGCACACGACGCGGGACATCCAGTCGGGCAACGGCTTCGTGCACAACACGCTGATGTTCGACCGCCCGCAGAAGACGGTCGTCCAGGCGCCCTTTTACGTCTGGCCGAAGCCGGTCTGGTTCTCCACCCACAAGACGGCGCACCGGCTGACGCCGAAGCTCTACCGGTTCGAGGCCGCGCCGTCGCTCGCCAAGCTGCCGGGCATCCTCGGCCTCGCCGTCCGCGGCTAGGTCTGAATCCGGTAGCAGGCGCTCACCAGCTCCAGCGGCACGTCTCCCTGGTAGGGCGGACGGACGACCGTGCCGGTGGTCGAGATGATCAGCGGCACCGTGTCGGGGCGCGGGTGCCGCAGCTTGAGCACGATGCCGGCCGCCGGCGTCTGGGCGCAGGAGTGGTAGGGCGGGGCGACCACGACCTGCCGCCGGACGCCCCCCCAGACGATGTTCACA
>DASWQX010000251.1:0-2548 GCA_036403495.1 Thermoanaerobaculia bacterium | reverse complement strand
ACTGGGGCTCGCGAGCGCCGGCCCGCGGCCGTCTCACCCGCGCCCGCGCCGTCCCCTACACGAACGCGTTCCGTCCGGGAGCGCCGTACAAAGGGGAGGAGATCCTCGCCGATCTAGAGAAGATCCTGCGCGATTTCCGGCCGACCCGGATCTTCGTCTCGCACCCCGCCGATCACCATCCGGACCACGCGGCCCTCTATCTCTTCACCCGCGTGGCGCTCTGGGATCTCAAGGATGAGATGACGGCGACGATCCATCCGTTCCTGGTCCACTATCCCGGCTGGCCGGCCAAGGGGCTTCGCCCGAACCAGGAGCTGACGCCTCCGGACCGGCTGCGCGCCGGTTTCCTCTGGCAGTCCCGAGAGCTCGCGCCGGCCGACGTCGCCGCCAAGCGCATCGCCCTCGCGGCGCACCGCACGCAATACGGCTACAGCGCCTCGCGGCTGCTCCCCTTTGTCCGCCCCAACGAGCTGTACGGAGATCTGACCGTGCAGGATCTGGCGGCGGGCGGAGCCGTCGATCTGCAGGGGCTCAGCCTTCGGAGGGCAGGAAGTCAACTGGAGATCGAAATGGCGCTCCGGGAACCGCTGGGCGAGGATTCCACCGTCGCGCTCTCGGCCGTCGGCTACAGACCGGACGTCCCCTTCGCCGCCATGCCGAAGCTGGAGATCCGCATCGCACCACACGCCTGGACGGTCCGTGACCAGGGCCGGCTCCTGCCGCGCACCGCCGCCTGGGGCGGCACTCAGGGTCGAACGCTAG
Organism: Thermoanaerobaculia bacterium; assembly: GCA_036403495.1. Taxonomy (GTDB): domain Bacteria; phylum Acidobacteriota; class Thermoanaerobaculia; order Multivoradales; family UBA5704; genus DATARR01. The sequence goes on along the minus strand of DASWQX010000251.1, from coordinate 1,786 downwards.
CCGCGCGCATCCCTCTCGCCTCGCTGAACGATCCCCGGCGCCTGTTCCTCCAGGTCCGCACCGGCTCCCGCCGCTCGGCCTCGGGACAGACACCCTGGTGGATCGTGGAGCTGTGATTCCGGTCGGATGCACTGGATCTACTGGTGAAGGCGTACGACGCCGGTTATCTGGTCAAAGCCGCCATCAAAGCTCATGATCTGCTGAACGCCGTGCCGCTCCATGACCGCCGCGTGGAGAGAATCGCGAGCGGAGAGCCCGGTCGTTCCGAGCAGGATGTCACGTGCCCGCTGAAGGTCCAGAAGGTCGATCGCGAAGACCTCGTCGACAACCCTCAAAAGAACGTCGAAAGCCGGCTTGATCGCCTCGCGGCGACCGATCGCGTCATACCGATTGAGAATTTCCTAAAATACTTCAGCGTCTGTAACCAGCCGTTCCCGCGCTTCGACCGCCCGTTCGACCACTTGCTGCGACCGGAGCTTGTTCGGGTGATCGGCCCCGATGAGGTACATCGGAATGTTGGAGTCGATGAAGATCATGCCGGCGGGTCGAAGCGGTACCCTCGCTCGATCTCGCTCAGGATCTGACCGATATCTCCAGTGGGAAACTCATGCTGGGCGGCGGTCCGCACCGCGCGGAGCTTCGTGTCCACCGAATGATTGGGTTGCGACCGTCGAGCCTCCAACAGCGCCTGTTGAATCCACTCGTCCACCGTCATATGCATCCGCCGGGCGATTTCCCGGATCTCCTCGATATCCGAGTCTTCAAGCGGGACCTGTAGAGATTGGCGCATGAACCAAGACTAATCCACCCTTGCTGGAAGCGTCAAACGCCTCAATCCGCCAGCGTCGACAGATCCCCTCGGATCCTCAATCCAGGATGCGCCTACTTCCGGATCCACCCCGCGATGTCGGCCACCACCGCGTCTTCGACATGCCCGGGCTTCTCGTACTCCGCGGGCAGGCTCTTCCCCTCTCCCGCCATGAACAGGTGATTCAGCTTGGGGTAGGTCTTGAAGGTCACGGCCGGCCGGCCGGCGAGGGCCTTTCTCCAGGCCGCGAGGTTGTCGGGGGTGACCTGATAGTCGCGCTCCCCTTGGAGGATCAGCAACGGCTGTTTCAACGCCTTGGCGGCCGTTGGGGGATCGTAGCCGCGCAGGTCGAGCCAGTAGGAGTCGGGGGCGCCGAGCGCGGTGCCGGTCTCGCCCGGCTTCAGCGCCTTGACCCGCGCCACCTCGGCCTTGAGGGATTCGAAGCGGCTCTTCTCCGCGTCGGTGACAGTGCCGTCCGCGGCGTCGAGATAGGCGACCTGCTCGAGGATGATGTCCTCCAGGGGCTTGGCGGCGCCGGCCATCACGATCAGGCCGGCGAGTTGGGGATCGCGGGCGCCGATGCGCGGGATCAGCATGCCGCCCAGGCTGTGGCCGAGGACGAAGACGCGCTTGGGATCGATCCCCTCGGTGTGGCGGAGCAGCTCCGCGGCGGCGAGGGCGTCGTCCACCGTCTCCTGCTGGACGGTGAAATCCTTCACTCCGGCGAGCTGCGCCCCGTGCTGCCGGGTCCGCTTCTCGTAGCGGAGCACGGCGACGCCGCGCGACGCGAGCCCCCAGGCGAGATCGCGGAACGGCTTGTTCTTCTCCACCGTCTCGTCGCGGTCGTTGGGGCCCGAGCCGTGGACCAGCACCACGGCGGGGAAAGGGCCCTGTCCCTCCGGTACCGACAGGGTGCCGGGGAGAGCCCATTCGCCGGCGCCCACCGTCACATCGCGCTCGCGGAAAGCCTCCTTGTGG
>DASWQX010000250.1:0-3130 GCA_036403495.1 Thermoanaerobaculia bacterium | reverse complement strand
CGGGAGGTGGGTCTCCTCGCGGAGGAGGATCTCGCGGCCATCCGGGAGGGGCTGGAGGCGCTGGCGGGCGAGCACGCGGCGGGGGGGTGGGAGATCTCGCTGGCGGACGAGGACGTCCACACCGCCCTCGAATCGAGGCTCACCGAGAGGATCGGCGAGGCCGGGGCCCGCCTCCACCTCGGCCGCTCGCGCAACGACCAGGTGCTCGCCGCCCTCCGGCTCTATCTGCGGGACGTTGTCGCCGCGCTCGCCGCCGGGGCCCGCGAGGTGGCGGACGCGCTCGACGAGCTGGGGGCCCGCGAGGCCGGGACCGTGCTGCCCGGCTACACCCACCTCCAGCAGGCGATGCCGAGCTCCGTGCCGCTCTGGACCGGCGGCTTCGCCGCCGAGCTGCGTGACGACGCGGCGGGGCTCGAAGCGTGCTCGCGGCGGATCGAGAAGAACCCCCTCGGCTCGGCGGCGGGATACGGGGTGCCGCTGCTGCCGATCGACCGCGAATCGACCCGCCGGCGGCTGGGGTTCGCGGAGGTCCAGGAGCCGGTGACCGCCGTCCAGCTCTCGCGCGGCAAGGCCGAGGCGCAGGTGCTGTTCGAGATCGTCCTGCTGATGCAGGACCTCGGGCGTCTCGCCGCCGACCTCGTTCTCTTCGCCAGCGCCGAGTTCGCCTTCGTCAGCCTGCCGGCGGCGATGACCACCGGCTCCTCGATCATGCCGCAGAAGCGCAATCCGGACGTCTTCGAGCTGGTGCGGGCGCGCGCCGCCACGGCCCAGGGGTGCCTCGCCGAGGCCCTCGCCGTCCCCGCCAAGCTCACCTCCGGCTACCACCGCGACCTCCAGATCCTCAAGGGCCCGCTGTTCCGGGGGATCGACCTGGCGGCCGAGACCCTGGCGGTGATGGCTCCCGCCCTCGCCGGTGTCCGCTTCCACCCCGAGCGCATCCGCCTCGACCCCGGCCTCCACGCCGCCGAGGAGGCCTACCGCCTGGTGCTGGCCGAGGGCCTCCCCTTCCGCGAGGCGTACCGCCGCGTGGGGGAGAGGTTCCGGAAGGAAGAAAAGTAGGTATCCTCCGCGACGTCTTGCAGAGGATCGCTATGGAACCCACAGTCGAGCCCCGACTCGAGGAACGCTGGCTCGGCGCCCTCTTCCTGACCCTGGCGCTGCTCTACGTCGTGCCGTTCTGGATCGTCCGCTACCTCCCCACCGTGGACGGGCCCTGCCATACCTACAACGCCTGGATCCTCCGGCAGTACCTCAACGTCCAGCACTACCCGCTGTTCCAGCAGTACTACCGGATCAACGCCGAGCCCTACCCGAACTGGCTCGGCCACGGCATCCTGGCCCTGCTGATGTTCGTGGTGCCGCCGCTGGTGGCGGAGAAGCTGCTGGTGACCGCCTATGCGCTGACCTTCCTCGCGGGGATCTGGTACCTCACCGGCTCGGTGCGCCCCGGCAACAGCCGCTGGCTGGCGTTCCTGGCGTTCCCGTTCGTCTTCAACTACACCTTTCAGTCGGGGTTCTACAACTTCTCGCTGAGCCTCGCCCTGTTCCCCTTCATCCTCGGGCTCTGGTGGCGCCATCGCGACCGCTCCCCCTCCCTCCTCTACGCGGTGGGGATCAACCTGCTCCTGGGGCTCTGCTACTTCGCGCACATCCTCTCGTTCGGGCTCGCGCTGGTGGCCCTCGCCGTCCTCTGGCTCGCCACCCTGCGGCGCGGCGAGTGGCGGCGGCACCTGGCGCACCTCCTCGTCCTGGCGCCCCAGGCGGTCCTGCCCCTCTGGTACTTCTCGCGGCAGGGTGGGGAGCTCCTCCCTTCGTACTGGCCGTTCGGACGCCAGTTGCGCTACTTCGCCGGGCTCGGCGCCCTCCCCTCCCTGGGCGCCGTTCAGGACTGGCCGGCCGCGCTGCTGGCGCTGACTTTCCTGGTCCTGCTCGTCCTCACCCTCCGGCGGGAAGGGGTCCGGCAACCGCTGCGCGGCGAGCGGGCCTTCCTGCTCCTCGCCGCCCTCTTCACGCTGCTCTTCTTCGTCAGCCCGGAGGGGATGTCGGGAGGGACCATCCTCAAGCCCCGGCTCTGCCTCTATCCCTACCTGCTCCTGATCCCCTGGCTCGCTCCGGCCTGGGGAGCGCGGGCGCGCCGGATCGGGATCGCCGCGCTCGCCCTGGTCGCCCTGCTCGACCTCGGCTACGTGATCCACAAGTACGTCCTGCTGAGCGCCCGGATGGAGGCGTACCTCGCCGGCGTCGCCACTGTGGCGCCGAACAGCCGCGTGCTGCCGCTGCGCTTCTGGCGCCGCCCCGACGACGACCGGGTCGACGTCCTCAGCCATGCCATCGACTACCGGGCGCTCGAGCTCGGCCTGGTCGACTGGGACAACTACGAGGCGGCGGTGGATTTCTTCCCGACGGCGTTCCGGGCCTCGGCCCCGCCGCCGCCGATCGTCGACATCGAGGCGCGGCCGGGCCATCTGCGCGTGCGGGCCTGGAGCCGCCGCACGGACTACGTCTACACCTGGCGGATCCCGCCCGGCCAGCCCGTCGTCGAGCGGCTGGCCCGGTTCTTCGATCCGGCCGTGACCACTGAAGGGGGCGTCCTGTGGAAGAATCGGCAGCCATGAGGGGAGGGCGGCGGGGCCTGGCGCGGTCGACCTCGCGGTTGACTTCGCCGCGAGCGCACGCTACCCTCCAAAGGCCAAATCCGTTGTTGATGCGGTTTTTTGCGGGGGCGCGTGGCGCGAGGCCGCGCCGCCGGATGGGACGATACTGACGCCGTGCTTCGTGTCCTGATTCTCGACGATGAGTCGATCGTGGTCGATACGCTGGCCGCCTGCCTCCGGCTGCCTGGCATCGAGCTGACTACGTGCATGGAGATCGAGGCGGCGGAGGCCCTCCTGCGCTGCTTCAACTTCGACGTGGTGATCACGGACCTCTCCGTCTCGCAGCTCGGCGGCCTCGACGGCATGCGGCTCGTCCGTTTCGTCACCGCCAACTTTCCCGATACCGCCGTCTACGTGCTGAGCGGCTACGTCGACCAGGCGGTGCGCGACCTCTGCTCCGTCCTCGGCGTCACCGCGGTGCTGGAGAAATCGGAGGGGCTGACGCGGCTGCGCGGCTACCTGCTCGACCGCCGCGC
>DASWQX010000249.1:0-3060 GCA_036403495.1 Thermoanaerobaculia bacterium | reverse complement strand
ATGCCCGGGCTACGTTGGAAACGAAAAGCCGGCTGAAGCCGGCTCCGAAGTCAGAGCCGCTCCTCCAGGAGCCGGGTTCACCCGGCTTTTCGGTTGAAGCGTAGCCCGGGCATTCATGCCCGGGCGGGAGCGGCCAATCTGACAAAGCAGAGCCTAATCGTCGTCGTCGGCATCCCCGGCCGCCGCCACCGGCCGCACGAAAGCGGCGTGCACCGGCGGCGGCATCGGCGAGGCCGCGCCGCGGACCGACTTCCAGAGGATCTCGTTGAGCTCCAGCTCGGGGGCGAGATCCGCCTCGTCGAGGTTCATCGCCTGGGAGGCCGCGGCACCCCAGGCCATCGTGCCGTTCTTCTCGTCGGTCGACACCCGCGCCTCGCGATGGAGGTACGGCGCGAGGTCGGGGGTGGACTGGAAGGCCCGGACCAGGGGCGCCGCCGAGGCATCGTACTGGCTCATCGGCGGCAGGCCCAGGATCAGCTCCATCGTGCGCAACACACCCGCGGTCGTGTAGAGCGTGCTGTCCACCGCGTGGCGCCGGGTGTAGGGGCTGATCACCAGGGCGACCGAGCGGTGAGCGTCGACGTGGTCGGGGCCATTCTGGGCGTCGTCCTCGACGACGAAGATGGCCGACTCCTTCCAGAACCGGCTCTTCGCGATCGCCTCGACCACGCGACCGAGAGCGAGGTCGTTCTCGGCGATCATCGCCCGCGGCGTCGGCGCGTCGGAGCGGGTGCCCAGGGTGTGGTCGCCGCCGAGGCGGAAGATGCTCAGGCGCGGCAGCTCTCCGCTCTCCTCGGAACGCCGGAATTCCTGGAGCCAGAGATCGACCCGCCGGTTGTCCGGAATCGTGAGGTCGAAGTTGGGGTAGTCCTCGTCGATCCGCCCCTGGAGACCGGGAACCGCGGCCATGAACTTGCCCGGCCGCGTCTTGTCCGGGTCGACGAACTCTCCGTAGCTCCGGACGCTGACCCCGGCGCGGTTGCAGGCATCCCAGAGATAGCCGTTCTTGGGGGCCGTGATGTTGCCATAGGGGTTGCGCTGCTCCCCGCCCCCTTCGCTCAGGTAGTCGCCGCCGCGATTGGCGTAGTTCATCGGCCAGACCTTCTCCACGAAATCGCTGGCATAGGCCCCGGTCGAGAAGGCGTGCCCGCTGTAGCTCACCTCGGCGTTGACGTAGAAGTTGTCGAGGAGGACGAAGTCGCGGGCGAGGGCGTGGGCGTTGGGAGTCACCTCCTCGCCGAACAGGCAGAGATTGGGATCGCCGTTCCCCGGCGGCAGATCGCCCAGGATCTGATCGTAGGTGCGGTTCTCGCGGATGATGTAGAAGACGTGCTTGATCCCCTTCGGCATGCCGGCCGGAACGGAACGGGCCGCCGGGCTCAAGGCCGGGGTCAGCCGATAGACCGTGCGCGTGTAAGCGGCCAGCGCCTTGGCGTCCGGCACGGGCAGGACGGAGAGCGAGCCCTGGAGGAGCTCGGCGATGTAGCGCCCGGGGATCCCCGGCTGCCCCCCCTTCGGATTCGGCACTGAGGTCAGCCCCTTGCCGCTGAGGACGAAGATCCGTTTGCCGTCACGGCTGAACTGCGCCGCGGTGGGATACCAGCCGGTGGGGATGAACCCCTGGACGGCGCTGGCGCCGGGGCGCTCGACGTCCACCAGGGCGACCGTGTTGTTGTCGGCGTTCGCCACCAGCAGCCTGCGGCCGTCCGGCGACAGGCTGACGGCGTTGGGAGTGCTCCCCGGCGGCGCGGCCGGGGCGAGGGCGATCGAAATCTGCTCCCGCGCCGTCCGCGCGGCGAGGTCGACGACCCAGACGGCGTTGGTATTGGCGCAGGCCACGAACAGGCGGCCATCCCGGGAGAGCGCCATCGAATTGGGGTGCTCGCCGACCGGGATCTCGCCGCGCGGCTCCAGGGTCGCGGCATCGAAGAGGAGAACCTTGGCGCCTCCCCAGAGCGAGACGAGCAGCGTGCCGCCGTCCGGCGTCACCAGCGTGGTATACCCCTCGGCCGGAAGCTCGACCTCCTTGACCACCTTGCCGCTGCCGAGATCCACCGCGGAGAGAAGCTTGCCGAGGGCCTGCACGGCGAACAGCCGGGTGCCGTCCGGGCTGATCGAGAGGCCGCCCACGAAGCTCTCGTCTGTGGGCTTCCGCAGCGCGACGGCGGTTCCCTTCTCCAGCCCGAGGTCGATCCGCCGGAACTCGCCGACCGAGCTGGCGGCGCCCCCAGAGACATAGAGCCGCTTGCCGTCCGGGTGCCAGGCGAGGCCCAGCCAGGCGTCGTCCACCTCGACCGTCTGCCGCACGTAGAGATGCTTGAGGTCGATGACGGTGAGCGTCGGCTTGGCGTAGCCGTTGTTAGTCACCACCAGCATGCTACCGTCCGGCGACTCGGCCATGGCGAGCGGCAGGTCCCCCACCGTCAGATGCCGGCCGGCGGGGGCGATCCGCCAGCCGTTGGGCAGCAGCGTGACGCCCGCCGCCTCCCGGCCGGGCAGCTCGGCGCGCGCCTTCGATCCCTGCGCCGCCGGCTCCTTGGGACTCGGCGCGGCGGACGCGGACAGACCTGCCCCGAGGAGCAGGAGGACAAGGAGGGCGCGACCGCGTTCGGAGAGCCGTTCAAGGGCCAAGGAGAGACCTCCGGGAGAGTTATACGCAAGGTCCTCGTCCCGTGCGTATAACTGGAATCCTACTTCATCGACTGGGGGCCTTTCCCTCTACGAAGAAACTCGGGCCGGTTTCATCCCCCGGGGTCGGGCGACAGCCCGGTGGAGAACTACTTTGTCAGATTGCCGGCCCCCGCCCGGGCATAAATGCCCGGGCTACGCTTCAACCGAAAAGCCGGGTGAACCCGGCTCCTGGAGGAGCGGCTCTGACTTCGGAGCCGGCTTCAGCCGGCTTTTCGTTTCCAACATAGCCCGGGCATTTATGCCCGGGCGGGGCGGGCGCTCGCAGTCTGACAAAGTAGAAGTAGTTACCCGGCGTAGATCTGGAGCTCCCGCAGCTCCCGGATCTGGTCGCGCATCGCCGCGGCCTCCTCGAATTCCAGGCGCTTGGCG
>DASWQX010000248.1:0-5347 GCA_036403495.1 Thermoanaerobaculia bacterium | reverse complement strand
ACCAGCTCGAGCTCTGCCACGAGGCGCGGCGCTGCCTGCGCCCGGGGGGGCGCCTGGTGCTCTCGACCTGGGACGTCGAGTGCCGCCACCTGACCTTCCTGTCGATGTACTCGCAGGACCAGAAGGAGCTGGTGCGGCGCAATTCCCTGCCGATGAGCGACTACCCCGGGATGTTCGCCGGCGCCGGCCTGAGCCTCGGCCGCCTGATCGGCTTCGCCCTGCTGCCGGACGTCTTCGGCTACGAGTTGGGAGTACGCGAGATGACCCCGCGCGACCTGCGGCGGCTGCTCGAGATCGACCTCGCGGCACGCGCCTCGTTCCCGCTGATGCACGGCCAGATGTTCATGGCTTCGGCCGTCAAGGAGGAGAAGATCCGAACGTTCCATGCGGGAAGGCGCGATTGAAGGAACCCACCCCGGGCGAGCCGGGAGCCGCGGGCCGGACGAGCCTGGGGGTCACCCAGTTGCTCCAGCAGTGGAGCGCCGGGGACCAGGAGGCGGCCACGCGGGTGCTTCCCATGGTCTACGACGAGCTGCGGCGGATCGCTTCGCGGCAGCTCCGCCGCGAGCGCAGCGACCACACGCTGCAGGCGACCGCCATCGTCAACGAGGCCTATCTGCGGCTCGACGGCGCCGAGGGGTTCTCCTGGCCCAGCCGCGCGCACTTCTTCGCCTTCGCCTCCCACCTGGTCCGCCGCATCCTGGTGGATTACGCCCGCCATCAGAACCGGGCGAAGCGGGGGGGGCGGGCGGAGAAGGTCTCGCTGGACGAGGTGGCCGACCTGGCGGCGGCGAAGAGCGCCGACCTGCTGGCGGTGGACGAGGCGCTGGCCGCCCTGGAGGCGATCGACCCGCGCAAGGCCGCGGTGGTGGAGCTCCGCTTCTTCGGCGGCCTGACGCTGGAGGAGACCGCGGCGCAGCTCGGCATCTCGCCCGAGACGGTCGGCCGCGAATGGCGGCGGGCCAAGGCGTGGCTGTACAACGAGCTGCGGACGCCAGGGGCGGAGGCTTGACCGCGGCCGACCGCTGGCGGCAGATCGACGGGCTCTTCGCCGCGGCCCTGGAGCAGGCGGCGGAGGAGCGCCCGGCGTTCCTGGACGGCGCCTGCGGCGGGGACGCCGAGCTGCGGCGGGCGGTGGAGGAGCTGCTGGCCGCGGATGCCGCGAGCGCCACCTTCCTCGACCGTCCGGCGGGCGAGATGCTCGGGCTGGTACCGGAGGCCACGCCCGAGCCGCCGGCACCCGCGCCGGAGCCCGCGCTGGAACCCGAAAGCCGCCTCGGACCCTACCGCCTGCTGCGCCGGCTCGGCGATGGCGGCATGGGCACCGTCTATCTCGCCCGCCGCGAGGACGAGCACTACGAGCGCGACGTCGCCGTCAAGGTCATCCGCTCGGGCGCCCAGAGCCCGGAGGCGCTCCACCGCTTCTTCGCCGAGCGGCAGATCCTCGCCCGCCTGGAGCACCCGGACATCGCCCGCCTCTACGACGGCGGCAGCACCGAGGATGGCCGCCCCTACCTGGTGATGGAGCTCGTCGAGGGGCTCCCGGTCGACGACTACTGCGACCTCCACCAGCTCACCGTCGACCGCCGCCTCGACCTCTTCCGCCGGATCTGCGCGGCGGTCGAGTACGCGCACCAGAACCTGCTCGTCCACCGCGACCTGAAGCCGGCCAACATCCTGGTCACCGCCGCCGGCGAGCCCAAGCTCCTCGACTTCGGCATCGCCAAGCGGCTGGAGCCCGGCACCGCCACGCTGCCGGACGCCACCCAGACCGGGATGCGGATGATGACCCCGAACTACGCCAGCCCGGAGCAGGTGCGGGGGGACGCCGTGGCCACCACCAGCGACGTCTACTCGCTGGGGGTCCTGCTCTACGAGCTGCTCGCCGGCCGCAGCCCGTACCGGCTGCTGCGCGGCCTGCCGCACGAGATCGAGCGGGTCATCTGCGAGCAGGAGCCGGAGCGGCCGAGCGCCGCGCTGTTCCGCGCCGGCTCGAGCTCCGCGGAAGAGATCGCCGCCGCCCGGGGGACGCGGCCGGCGCCCCTGCGCCGGCGGCTGCAAGGGGACCTCGACAACATCGTCCTGATGGCGCTGCGCAAGGAGCCGCGGCGCCGCTACGGCTCGGCGGCGGAGCTCTCCCGGGACCTGGAGAACCACCTCCACAGCCTGCCGGTGGTCGCCCGGCCGGACACGCTCTCCTACCGCACGCGCAAGTTCCTCGGCCGCCACCGGGCGGCGGCGGCCGCCGCCGCCGTGGTCGCCCTGCTGGTGGCGGGGTTCATCGTCAGCCTGATCGTCCAGGGGCGGCGCCTGGTGCGCGAGAGGGACAAGGCGCGCTACGCCCTCACCTTCCTGATGGACACCTTCAAGGACGCCGACCCCTATCACACGAAGGGGGAGCACCTGACCGCGGACGAGATCCTGGCCCGCGGGGCGGAGCGGGTCTCGCGCGACCTCTCGGGCCGGCCGGACGTGCAGGCGGCGCTGATGGACGCCATCGGCGAGGTCGAGCGGGGTCTCGGCCGCTACGACCGCGCCGAGCCGCTGCTCGAACGGAGCCTGGGAATCCGCCGCTCCTCGTTCGGTCCCGACTCCCTGGAGGTCGCCGAGAGCCTGGAGCACCTCGGCCGGCTGAAGGCGGACCGCGCGGACCGCGCCGCCTCCGAATCGCTCCTCCGCCGGGCCCTCGCGATCCGCCGCGGGCGCCTGGGGGATCGCCTGGAGACCGCCAGGACGCTCGACGAGTTGGGCGTGCTGCTGGTGGCGAAGGGGGAGCCGGTCGAGGCCGAGAAGCTCCACCGGGAGGCGCTGGCGATCGCCATGCGCGAGGAGGGGGCGGTGGGGCCGACGGTGGCCGAGAGCCTCCTCCAGCTCGCCGGGGCGAAGCTGGCGCAGGGCAACGGCATGGCGGCGGAGCGGCTGGCCCGCCAGGGCCTGGTGGTGGAGAGGGGAGTCCTGGGAGCGCGTGACCCCCGGCTCTACCGCGTGCAGACGGAGGTCGCCGGGGTGCTGGTCGCGGCGGGGAAGCCCCGCGAGGCCGAGATCCTCCTGCGGGAGTCGCTGAAGGCGCAAGTGAGCCTCCTCGGCGATGGGCATCCGGACGTCGCCGTCACCCGCGCCGATCTGGCCGCCGCGCTCCGCAAGGAAAAGGACTTGGCGACCGGACCGCCGCGTCCGCGCCAGCGCCACTGAGCCGGGCCTGCTGATAGTCTGGAGAGGGATGAGCAGCGAATCGCAACCCATCGCCGTGGTGAGCGGCGGCGGCTCCGGGCTGGGCCGGGAGATCGCGCTGGAGCTGGCGCGGCGGGGGTACGGTCTCGCCCTGCTGGGCCGCCGGCAGGAACCTCTCCAGGAGACCCTCGACCTCGCGGGGCAGGGTAAGACGGGGCTGCTGTTCCCCTGCGACGTGCGCGACGCCGTGGCGCTCGGCCGGGCGGCCGAGGAGATCCAGGCGCGCTGGGGCGCGGCCGACCTGGTGGTCCCCGCCGCCGGGGTGACCGCGATCGCCCCGGTGGAGGAGACCTCGCCGGACGACTTCGCCGCCATCGTCGACACCAACCTCACCGGCGTCTTCCTGTTGATCCGCGCCCTGCTGCCGGCGATGAAGGCGCGCGGGCGGGGGAGGATCCTCGCCATCCTCTCCGTCGCCGCCCGTCGCGGCTTCTCCGGCTGGTCCGCCTACTGCGCCAGCAAGTGGGGGCTCGCCGGGCTGGTGGCGGCGCTGCGCGAGGAATTACAAGGGACCGGCGTGCTGATCAGCGCGCTCTATCCCGGCGCCACCGACACGCCGATCTGGGACCGCCTCCCCGGCGAGTGGAACCGCGCGGCGATGGTGCCGCCACGGGAGGTGGCGCGGGCCCTCGGCTACATCCTCGACGCCGATCCGGCGACCCTGGTCGAGGAGGTCCACCTCGGTCCCGCCGGGGGCGCCCTGTGAGCTGGCTGCTGCCGCTCACGGTCTTCCTCCCCCTGCTCGCCGCCCTGCCGGGCGGGCGCTGGGCGCTGCCGCTGGCGGCGCCGCTGACCCTCTGGTTCGCCTTCCGCGATCGGGTGCGCTCCCAGGACTACCTGGGCGCCTGGACGCTCGGCATGGCCTGGGCCGTGCTGCTGAGCGCCGGCGTGATCCTGCTGGTGCTCTTCGGGCCCGAGGCGGCCCGCGGCGGCATCCTGCACGGCGAGGACTACCGGCGGGAGATGTTCGGCTGGATCTCGACCGGCCTGGCGCCGGAGAACGACCCGCGCATCTTCATCCCGCAGCACCTCCTGCACCTCGCCGTCTTCGTGCTGCTGACCTGGGCGAGCGGCGGCTACCTCGGCCTCGTCCTCGGGGCCTTCCTGGTGGCCTACATGAGCTTCTTCGTGGGGAGCTACGCGGCGGCGAGCGGCCATCCGGTCGCCGGGTCGCTGGCGGCCTGGGTGCCCTGGTCGGTGGTGCGGGTAGCCGCCTTCGTGCTGCTGGGGGCGCTCTTCTCGCGCCCCCTGATGAAGCGCCGCGCCTGGCCGTTCGAGCGCTGGGAGGTGCGGCTGATCCTCCTGGCGCTGGCCGGGATCCTGGTCGACATCCTGGTCAAGGCCCTCTTCGCGCCGAGCTACGGGCTCTTCCTGCGGCAGATGGCCTCCGGGGCCGTCAGTTGATCCCGAGTCAGCTGATCCGGCGGATCGACTTGACGTTGCCGATCGCGAAGCTGTCGCCGGCGCACTGGCCGGTGCTGGTCGCCTCGCCGAGGGTCTCCCAGCCGCGCGGGGTGGGCTGGTCGGCGCAGACCACCATCCCCGAGCCCACCGACTTGTTGTCGTAGGGCTCGATCACCCAGGCGTTGGCGCCGCCGCAGTCCGAGATGTCCGGGCTGGCGGTATCGACGCGGATCCAGTTGGCGGGGACCCGGCCGGGGCAGACGAGCTGCCGGGTCATGATCTGTGCCGGGGCGCGGGTGCCCAGGATCATGGCGATCGCGATCATCGGAAGAGCGAGCCGGATGATGTTGCGCAGGGGGTGGCGTTTCATGATGTTCTCCTTCCGTCTTCGTCCTCGCCCAGAGAGTTGTGCAATAGTCCGGCCAGCGCCGGCGATTCGACCGATTGACTCCCGCGCGAGCCGCTTCCTATACTTCCCGCTCCTTCGAAAGGCACCGCCTTGAACCAGATCCAAGAGACAAGAGGCGCTCTGAACGGCGCCGGCCGGCGCTTCGGCATCGTCGCCTCGCGCTTCAACTCCCGCCTCGTCGACCTGCTGGTCGCCGGCGCCGTCGACTGCCTGCGCCGGCACGGGGTGGCACCCGCGGACATCCACCTGGTGTCCGTCCCGGGGGCCTGGGAGATCCCCCAGGCGCTCGACGAGATGGCAGTT
>DASWQX010000247.1:0-3049 GCA_036403495.1 Thermoanaerobaculia bacterium | reverse complement strand
GGGGGGCATCGACGAGTGCCCTCCTTCGCTCCGCGCCACCAGCTCGACGCTCAGGATCCCCTTCTCGGCCGTCCCCACCAGGGCGGCGGGCTTGGCGACGCCGGGGATCGAGCCCTTGGCGATCAGCCCCCCCTCGTCGAGGATGAAGGCGGGCCGCACCCCCTGCTGCTGCAGCAGGGCGGCGAGGGCCGCGGCGCCGTTGCGTCCCCCCACTTCCTCGTCGTGGCCGAAGGCGAGGTAGACGGTGCGGTCCGGCTGGAAGCCGCGGCCGACGAGCATCTCGACCGCTTCGAGGATGCCCATCATCCCCATCTTGTCGTCGAGCGTGCCGCGCCCCCAGATCCAGGTGCCGTCCAGGAAGCCGGAGAAGGCCGGATGCGTCCAGTCCTTTTCAGTCCCCGGCTCGACCGGCACCACGTCCTGGTGGGACAGCAGCAGGATCGGCTGCATCTCCGGTTTTTTTCCCTTCCAGGTGTAGAGCAGGCTGTAGCCGCCGACCACCTCGCGGGTCAACGCCGCGTGCGTCTTCGGGAACGTCTGCTGGAGGTACCGATGCAGCCCCTCAAACGCCGCCGTCTCGACGTTCGCGCCATTCTCGTGCGACACCGTGACGAACCGGATCGCCCCGGCGAGCCGCTCGGCCGCCGCCCGGGCGTCCACCGAGAGGTCCGTCACCGGCGGCGCCTGCACCTGATGGGACTTGATCAGGATCATCCGGAGCAGGAGGACGGCGATCAGCAAGAGCAGGACGAAGCCGAGGGCGGCGAGGATTTTTTTCATGGGGTCTCCAGAGGAGAGGATCTTAGCGCGGCGCGGCCACCCGGGCATCAATACCCGGGCGGGACTGCGCCTGAAGGGGCGCCTGCCTTAGCCGGCTCCCAGCTCGGCCACAACTTGTCTCCTCTCCGCCGTCTGTGTATGTTTGCGTAGAGATGACGGAACCAGATTTTTACCGTTGGCTCGGTATGGCTGTGCAGGGGCCCGGGAACCCGATTCCACGATTCCGGTCGGACGACGATCTCTGGTGCCGACCTACCGCCCCCCCAGCTCCGCCGTCGCCAGGAACCGCGGCGCCTTCCGCGCCTTGGTCGCGGTTTCGAACGCGAAGGCGAGCCGGATCAGCGCGGGCTCGCTCCAGGCCGGCCCGATGAACGAGATCCCGATCGGCAGCCCGAAAGCGAAGCCGGCGGGGACGGTGAGGCTCGGGTAGCCGGAAACGGCGGCGAGCGACGAGCTGCCGCCGGTCTCGTTGTCGCCGTTGACGAGGTCGATCAGCCAGGCGGGACCGCCGGTCAGGGCCACGAGGGCGTCCAATTTGTGCTTGATCAGAATCGCGTCGAGCCCCTCCGTCCGGTAGGCGCGCCGGCAGGCCGCGAGCGCCTTTTTGTACTTCGAATCGGTGAGCGGCCCCTTGGCCTGGGCCTCCAGGAAGATCTCCTGGCCGAAGTAGGGCATCACCCGGTCACGGTGGCGCTCGTTGAAGTCGATCGCCTCCTGGAGCGAATGGACGGGTGCCTTGGGGCCGAGCCCGGCGAGGTAGGCGTTGAGGTCCGCCTTGAAGTCGTAGAGGAGGACCTGGTATTCGTTGCCGCCCGCTTTCTCCACGGACGGTATCTTGACCGGATCGACGAGGGTGGCGCCCGCCGCCTTCATCGCCGCCAGGGCCTCGGCGAGGATCGGCGCCGTCCACGGGTTCCTGGCGAGCGAGCCGGGGTGATAGACGCCGATCCGCGCGCCGGCGAGCCCCTTGGGATCGAGGAACTTCGAGTAGTCGGAGAGCGCCTTGCCGCGGCTCGGTAGGGACGCCTCGTCGCGCTCGTCGACGCCGGTCATGGCGCCCAGCAGCAGCACGGCGTCCGTGACCGTGCGGGCCATGGGACCGGCGGTGTCCTGCGTGTGGGAGATCGGGATCACTCCGGAGCGGCTCAGCAGGCCGACCGTGGGCTTGATGCCCACGATGCCGCAGATCGACGACGGCGAGACGATCGAGCCGTCGGTCTCCGAGCCCACCGCGGCGGCGCAGAGGTTGGCCGAGACGCCGACGCCTGAGCCCGAGCTGGAGCCCGAGGTATTGCGGTCGAGCGCGTAGGGGTTCCGGCACTGGCCGCCGCGGCTGCTCCAGCCGCTGGTCGAGCGGGAGGAGCGGAAGTTGGCCCACTCGGAGAGGTTCGCCTTGCCGAGCAGGACCGCGCCGGCCGCGCGCAGACGGGCGGCGACGAACGCGTCGCGGGCCGGGATCGAGCCCTCGAGGGCCAGCGAGCCGGCGGTGGTGGTCATCCGGTCGGCGGTGCCGATGTTGTCCTTGAGCAGGATCGGGATGCCGTGGAGAGGCCCGCGCGCGCCCTTGGCCCGCCGCTCGGCGTCGAGCGCGTCGGCGATCGCCAGCGCCTCCGGGTTGGTCTCGATCACCGCCCGCAGCTCCGGCCCGCGCGTATTCAGCTCCTCGATGCGCGCGAGATAGGCCTCGGTGAGCGACCGCGCCGTCCATTTCCCGGACTCCAGGGCGGCGCGGAGATCGGCGATCGTCGCCTCTTCGAGCTCGAACGGCGCCGGAGGAGCCGGCGCGGCGGTCGGGGCGGAAGCTGCCTGCGGAAACAGGGGAGCCGCCGCGGCCAGCGCTCCGCCGGCCAGTCCGGCCTTGATCAGCGACCGGCGCGTCCAGACGTCGGCGGTATCGTCGTCCTGATCGTTCACCGAGGCCTCCTCAGAAGACGAACATCCCCACGGCGGCGCCGAACATCAGCAGGGCCGTCAGGCCGACCACGGCCAGGCCCAGGCGCGAGCTCGGCTGGTCGAGCATGATCTCCGCGTCCACGGCCACGACCACGATGCCGACCAGCAGGAAGGGGGCCAGCAGGCCGTTGATCACGGCCGACCCGTAGAGGATGCGGATGGCGTTGACGTTGAAGAAGTCGAGAATGACGCCGAGCAGGGTCGAGACGGCCACGATCGAATAGAACTCCCGGGCCCGCACCAGCTTCCGGCCGAGCCCCTGGTTCCACTGGAAGGTGTCGGAGATCGCATAGGCGCTCGAGGCCGCGAGGGTCGG
>DASWQX010000246.1:0-7449 GCA_036403495.1 Thermoanaerobaculia bacterium | reverse complement strand
TGGCTCCAGGGGCAGGGCGCCGTCGCCATCCGCAACCTGATGGAAGACGCCGCGACCGCCGAGATTTCCCGCGCCCAGCTCTGGCAGTGGCTCCACCACGACGCCGCCCTCGAGGACGGCCGCAAGGTCACTCCCGACCTCTACCGCGACCTCCGCAGCCAGGAGCTCGAAGCCCTCGGCGGCGCCGACAAGGGCCGCTTGGGCCAGGCCGCGGAGATCCTCGACGGCCTGGTCCTCAACCGCGACTTCGTGCCGTTCCTGACCAGCGAGGCTTACGGGTACCTGGAATAGGGCGGAGATGTCGCTCCCAGGCCTGGGTGACCGTGTAGAATGAGATCCGGCGACCGGCCATCGAAAGGATCTTAATGTCTCAACAAGTTCTCCTCAAACTCGAGCTCCCCGAGGATCTGGAACGCTTCCAGCTCCCGCGCGGGGTTGACGAACGCCTGCACGGTCTGCTCGATCGTCAGGACCGAGGCGAGGAGCTGACCCTGGACGAACGGCGGGAAGCCGAAGGTCTCGTCGACTTGGCCGATCTCCTGTCCCTCCTGAAGCTGCGTGCCCAACGCGCCTGACCGACCAAGACCTTGGCTCCGCACGTCTCTGCCAGGCTCCGCCGGCTCGTTGTGAGGCGTGCCCGCAACCGATGCGAGTACTGTGGCCTTTCGTAGCTGGGTCAGGAAGCGACCTTCCATGTCGACCACATCGTGCCAGTCACTGCTGGCGGCCCTGACACCGGCGACAACCTCGCACTCGCCTGCGTCTCTTGCTCGCTACGCAAGGCTGCACGTCAGGCCGCCGTCGACCCCACAAGCGGCGAGCAAGTCCCCCTCTTCCATCCGCGGCACGACCTGTGGCACGACCACTTCGACTGGCAGGGCGTGCGCCTATTGGGACGTACCGCAACCGGCCGCGTGACGGTCGAGGCCCTGGAGATGAATCGGCCTTTGATCATCGCCATCCGCGAGGAGGAACGCACCCGAGGCCGCCATCCCGCGCTTTGAATGGTCTTTCTCCTGACCAGCGAGGCGTACGGGTACCTGGAGTAGGCATCAGCGCTCAGCCCTGTGGAGTGAACGCGTCCCTGCTACGCTAGCAGGGATGCCTGCCGCCACTCCACCTCCGGGCCGCGATTATTCGCAGCTCCTCGGCGCCATGAACGAGCTCCTCGCCGTGCTGTCGAACGACGGCGGCGAGGAGGAGGCGTTGCGCGCCTCCTTCGAGGCCGCGGCGCGGGGCTTCGGCGCCCAGAAGGCCCTGCTGCTGGTGATTGAGCAGCCGGAGCCGCTGCGGCTGCGCGCCGTCCATACCCTGGGCCAGCTCACGACGGAGCAGATCGCCGCCTGCGAACGGGGCGATTCGGTGCGGGGCGTGAGCCCCTCGCTGATCCAGAGAGTGGTAGCGAGCGGCCGTCCCGAGCTGATCGAGGACCCCCGGACGCGCGCGGAGGCCTCGCGCACGCCGTCGCTGTCGGGAGGCCCCTACAGCGTCCTGTGCGCGCCGATCTCCGATCCCGTCCGGGACGCTGTCCTGGCCGTGATCTATCTCCAGAACAGCGGCCTACTGGAGGCCTATGGCGAAAGCGATCTCGCCTGGCTGGAAGGCTACGCCGGGGCGGTCGGACGGCTCTTCGGCCTCTCCTTCCGTCAGGCCCTCCAGGACCGCGAGCTCAAGGAGCTGCGCGAGGCCCGGGGAGCCGCGGACAACGCGCCGGAGATCCTCGGCGACTCCTCGCACACGCAAGGCCTGCGGCGGGTCCTCCACGAGACCTTCATCCCGGCAATTGAGGTGGAGAACCCCGAGCCGATCCTCATCCTCGGCGAGCGTGGCACGGGCAAGGACCTGATCGCGCGCTACATCCACGCCTACAGCTCGCGCCACAAGCGCCCGCTGGTGGTGGTGAGCTGCGCCGAGATCACCGACGAGCTGGCGGCCTCCCGCTTTTTCGGCCACAAGCGGGGCTCCTTCACCGGCGCCTTGACGGACGAGCCCGGCTTCTTCCGCGCCGCGGACGGCGGCGTCCTCTTCCTCGACGAGATCGCCGAGCTCACCCCGCGCGCCCAGGCCCATCTGCTGCGAGTGCTGGAAAATCACACCGTGGTGCCGGTAGGGCAGACCCGCGAATATAAAACCAACGTGGCCGTGGTGCTGGCCACCAACCGGGATCTCGATCAGGCAGTGCGCGAAGGCGCCTTGCGGGCCGACTTCTACGATCGCTTCCGCACCCTGTCGGTCCGTCTCCTCCCATTGCGCGAGCGCCCTTGGGACATCCCGCCGCTGCTGGAGCACTACCGCCGCCACCACGAGCGCAAGCACCGCAAACCCACCCTGGGCTTTCACCCGCGACGTCTTCCGGACCCTGGTGTCCCACGACTGGCCGGGAAACGTGCGCGACCTCGCCCGTGCCTGCTCGCTCTTCGTGATCCACGCCCAGCCCGGAGCCTGGATCGATCGCGAATTGATCGCCCGCTGTCTCCCCGAGATGCTGAGCGGTGCGCCGAACCCCAAGGCCGGGCCGTTGCTCGCCGAAGGGGTTTCAATGGCCGAGGCGGTGGAGGCCTTCGAGCGCGAGCTGATCCTTTCGCGTCTGGAGCAGCACGGTGGCAACGTGAAGGCGGCCCGGGAGAGCCTGGGGCTCACCAAGACCACCTTCCACCGGTATATGAAGCGGTTGGGGATTGAGGCCGAAGTATCGTAACCGGACGATCGGTCGAGATTTTGGTGTAATCCGGCAGCCTCGGGTGTGAGAATCGAAGCTACCGGGATTTCTGCATCAGCCCGGCAAATCCCTGTCCAGGGTTAAATGCAAGTCGCAGTTGTTGGCTGTGCTTTAGATTGGGCAAGTTTTACAAGTTAGTCCAGGGCAGGTGTCACAAGAGTTGCAGGTCAGGCAGCTATCGTTGGCACAATCGACGCAACTTCCCTTGAGGAAGGTTCTGAACCCTCCTGCTGCCTGGTTCACATCCTGGGCAGAAAGGCGGCGGAGAGTTTCACGACTCAGGTTCAGCTTCATCATCTTCTTTTTCATTTCTTCGGTCTCCTGGTAATAGAGGGACGTACACTCAACCACTGAATCGGCCGAGGCCGGTGACCCTCTCAACGGCAATTCCAGTGCCGAGGCTCCGAGATCTAATAAGTAACGGTACGGTAATCAAAGGAGATACTGCGGAGAGCCGGTGCTGGTAGCCCATTTCTGGAACGATGGAGAGCCCCCTCCGTTCCGAAAATGGAACGGGCGGCCGGCGACTACCGCCAATCTCCGTTGAGCTCGAACGCCGCCCAGAAGAACGGGTGGGACGAGCCGCCCTTCTGCCGGATCTGATCGATCTGCGCCGCCCGCAGGGCCTCGTCCTTCGATTTGCCGTTGCGGAGGTAGCGGTAGAAACGCTCCATGAAACGGGCCGTGGTGTAGTCGGCGACGCCCCAGAGCGAGGCGAGGACGGAGCGGGCCCCCGCGAACTGGAAGGCGCGGGTGAGACCGACGAGCCCTTCACCGCCCATCTCTTTCCCCAGCGCCGTATCGCAAGCGGAAAGGGTGACCAGGTCAGCATCTAGGTGCATGTTCTCGAAGATCTCCCAAGCCTGGAGAAGACCATTGTCCTGACCTTCGGAGGGATGCTCTGGCAGGGTCAACGCCAGCGCGGAGTTGAGCGGAAAGCGCTCGTCGAGCAGGCCGTGGCAGGCGAAGTGGATGAGGCGCGTGTCGGATCCGAGGGCTTTGGCCCTCTCCTCGGTGGCTGCCCGGCCGAGGTATGCGTGCCCCTCGGGAAACAAGGCGGCGATGGCCTTGACCTCCTTGCGAGCCGAGGGGAGAGGTCTGAGAGCCCACCCTCGCTGGAGGATTCCCCGGACCTCGGGGTCGGTGGCAACGTTTGGCCTCAGGCGTGGATAGTGGGGATCGCCAAACGCGGCCAGGCGCTCCTCGCGCAGGTTTCGCCGGGTGGGGCGCGACCGTTGTATCCCGGCGTAGACGGTCGCGGAGAGCACAGAATGAATCGGCTTCCATTCGATGAGGTAACGGTTGCCGCGCAGCAACGCGGCGAAGGGCAGCGTATGCAAGGGGCCATCCGGAGAGACGAGGATCCGTTGAGCCTTGGCAATCCGGCCTTCGGCGGGCCGGATCAGCAACTCGTAGAGGTGTCGCGCATGAGCCTGGAGCGCCGTGCGATCGGAATCGGGGCGCGTCAGGAGACGGCGGAGAGTCTCCACCTGCTTGCGTAGCGATTTCTCGCCGGCGGCGACCCGAAAAACCTATAGGCCGGGGCCGGACACGTCCGAGGATTGGACGGCGAAGATCCAGGATCTCTCCGGCTCGACCACATACTCCAGGAGCACGGTTCCGGGATCGAGCATGGCCCGGGCACCGGCCAAGGAGAGCGGCTCGGGATACCGGAGAGATGCGAAACGCGGGGAGTCCTGGCGAATACGAGCCGTGAGCTCCTCCTGCCGCGCATTCAGGTCGCGCAGCTTCCCTTGGAGCTCCTCGAGCGCTCCGGCCGTCGTATTGGGAGCTGGAGCCAGGATCTCGGCTTGCAGGCGGTCGTACTCCGCATCGATCTGACGCCGCTCGGCCGCCATATCAGGAGAAAGGCCGGAGATTTCCAGGTCGCGCTCCGCGAGGAGGTCCAGGAACGCGCGGGCTCGCCCGCGTTCGAGAGTGGCGAAGGCCTCGGCGGGCCGCCCCTGGGCGAGAAGGGCTTCCAGGCAGCCGCTGTAGAGGTCACGGAGCGAGGCTTCAAAGGCGGTGCGCGCCTCTTCCGTTCCCCCGAGCTTGCGCCGCTGACGGTCGAGCACGTCGAGCGCCTCGCAAAGGTGCCGCCGGCTTTCGTCCATCAGGCCGGCGGAGTGTTCAGCCCGCCCCAGAGCATGGAGGATCTGCGCTGCGGCAGCCGTCCCGATGCCGGTCTTCTCCTGCTGCTTCTGCGCCTGACGGTAGAGGTCGAGCGCCGGCTGCCATTCGCGGCGCCGCGCCGCCACGTCGCCCAAGCCCCGCAACGCCTCGGCGAGCGCGGGGCTCCCGGGGATCTGGCCCTCCAGCAGGGACCGCGCGCCCTGGAAATCTCTTTCCGCGGCGGGAGCATCGCCGCTCGCGAGCTCCACGTTCGCGAGTTGCAGGAGAGCCTCGGCGACGTGGAAGCTGCCCGGCGCCTGCTGCTTCTGGATCTTGAGGGCACGGTGCAGGGCGTTGCGCGCCGCGGAGAGATTTCCCTGGCGCCGCGCCAGGTCCGCGGAGCTTGCGAGCATCTCCGCGAGCTTGGGGCTGCCGGGGACACGGGCCTCGGCAATCTGCAAGGATCGGCGGAGCCTCCTCTCGGCGGTGTCCAGGTCGCCGCGATCCCTGGCCACATGGGCCAGGTTTTCCAAGACCTCGGCGAAAGCCATCGAATCCTCTCCCCTCTTCTCGACGAGATGGAGCGAGCGCAGGAGCAGGTCCTCGCTGGTGGCGAGATCGCCACGCGCCTCTGTGACCTCCGCCAGGTTGCTCAGGACCCGGAGAGTCTCGTCGCCATCCGGGTTCTGCTGCTCAAAAATTGCCAGCGCCTGCCGGAACAGATCCTCCGCTCCGGACAGATCGGCGCGATAGAACATCACGCTACCGAGACCCGAGAGGATGATGCCGTGCAGCAGGGAGCCAGGATCAATCTTCAGGAGAATCTCTCCGGCGTGGCGCAGGCTCTCTTCGGCACTGTCGAGGTCGCCTTGATCGGTTGCGACGTTGGCCCAGTTGTTCAAGGCACTGGCCAGGTCCAGGCTCTCAGGAGCGAGCTCTTCGAAGGCCTTGAGGGCTTGGCGATGGAATCCCTCCGCCTTGGCGAGGTCTCCTTTGTACCAGGCCGAATTTCCGAGGGCGACGAGGATATCCGCCTCCCGGGAGGTTCGGGGGACGACCTGCCGTTGCAGGTCGAGGGCCCGTCCAAAACGGTCCATGGCCTGGTCCCAGGCGCTGCGCTGGAGAAAGCTGCCTCCCCAGGCCCTGAGGATTCGCACTTCTCCGGAAACATCGGGTTTCCCCTGCAGTATTTGCAGCGCGCGGTCATAGACCGCGTCCGCGTCGGACCATTGCTTGGCCTTGGAGAGCTCCTCCGCCATGCGCTGCAGCAGCCATAAGGCGCGCACGGAATCGCCCTGGGCCGTGAGGCCGTCGGCCACGGATCGCCACAGGATCTCTCCATCGGTGACGTCGCCCGTGGCGATCTTCTCTTTTCCCTCCTGGTAGAGCTCTGCCGCCTGGGACGGGAGGCCCGGCCGCACGGTGATCCGCCACCAAAGCGCGCGAGGCATCAGCCAGGATGTGGGCCGCGATCCGTGCTGGCCGCTCAGAATGACGTCGGCTCGCGACGTATAGGTCCATTCGACGCCGGAGAGCTCGAAAGGGAATCGGATCCAGCCGCCGGTCGGGCCGCGGTCGTCCTCGGAAGACCAGGAAAGGATTTCGTCTCCCGGCTGCAATCCCGCCGTCGCGCCGGCGAATCCCGCCGCGACGGTCTCCACGACGACGCCTTCATGATCTGAATCCAGGGATTGCCCCTCCGCCGCCTGAGCGATCCAGACGATCGCGGCGGCGCAGAGTACGAGCCCGGCTTTCCGGTGCGTGGTTTTTCTCATCGTTGCTCCGATCATGGAGCATAAGGTCTCGGCGATCGGCGTTCGGCCTGGGCCTCGGCGAGCAATCCGAGCCCCTGGTCCACTCCGGCCAGCAGCGAAAGGTTTTCCTCGCCGCCGGCTCTCTCCACGAAGCGCCGGAGCTCCTCGCGCGCCAGCGCCGTCTTTGGGTCCAGGGTAGCGAAATCGGCCTCTCCACGCGCCACCGCTCCTGGACGGTCCACCGTGCGTACGCTCCAGTGATAGCTCATGCCGGGGCGCAAAGCGTACGCCGGAAGCACGACCTCGGAGGATACCGTTTCGGCGCTATACACGAGCTCTCCCTGCCTGTTCTCTACCTCGATCCGGTAGTGCTGCGCGCCTTCGACCCCCGCGAATCGGAGGGTGACCGCGGAAGCCAGAGCCCTGGCACCGAGGCGAGGATAAAGCTTTTGGATCTCGTCACCGCGAATCCACACCGCCCCCGCCCCCTTCCCAGCCTTTTCGCTCGCCGCGATCGGCTCCAGCCGGGGGAGAGGAGGCACCGGAGCGAGCGCCCGTACACCTCCGTATCGCGCCGCGAGGTCGCCAGGGCCGAACGTCGCGCGGGCCGGGCCGGAGAGCTCGTACCGTTTTCCCGTGACGAACGCCAGGGCGACGCGAGAGCCGGGTTTGAGCTCCACCCTGGCCTCGGCGGGCAGGCGATCGAACAGCCGCAGAGGCTCCGGGGAGCGGCCCGGCGCGGTCCGCAGGGCTTCGCCGGAAACCTGATAAATGATCGCCACAGGCTCGCGCGGGCCGGCCGCGGCGATCGGAACGGCGAGCAGGAGAAGCGCGCCGGAAAGAGCTCGAAGAGTTGCTGTCATG
>DASWQX010000245.1:0-4213 GCA_036403495.1 Thermoanaerobaculia bacterium | reverse complement strand
GTGCTGGTGGGGCTCTGCGTCGAGCGCTCGGCGGCGATGGTGGTGGCGCTCCTCGGCATCCTCAAGGCGGGGGGCGCCTACGTGCCGCTCGATCCGTCGCACCCCGCGGAGCGGCTGGGGATGGTGCTCGCGGACAGCGCCATGCCGGTGCTGGTGACCGAGGAGCCCCTGCTCGGCGCGCTGCCGGAGCACGCGGCCCGGACCGTCTGCCTGGACCGCGACAGGGCGGCGATCGCGCGGGAGAGCGCCCGACCCCTTGAGCGGATCGCAGATGCCGAAACGCTCGCCTACGTGCTCTACACCTCCGGCTCTACGGGTAAGCCGAAGGGGGTAGGGCTGCCGCACCGGGCGGTGGTGAACTTCCTGCGCGCCATGGCTGAGCGGCCGGGAGTGGGCGAGGGCGACGTGGTGCCAGCGCTGACCACGCTCTCTTTCGACATCGCCGGCCTGGAGATCTACCTCCCCCTGATGGTGGGGGCGCGGGTCGAGATCCTCGGCCGCGAAGAGGCCGCCGATGGCGCGCGGCTGGCCGGCCGTCTCGCCGCTATTGGAGCCACGGTGGCACAGGCGACGCCGGCGACCTGGCGGCTGCTGATCGACGCGGGGTGGCAGGGGATCGCCGGACTGAAGGTACTGTGCGGCGGCGAGGCGCTGCCGCGCGATCTGGCCTCGGCTCTGCTGGCGCGCGGCGCGGAGCTCTGGAACGTCTATGGCCCGACGGAGACGGCGGTCTGGTCGGCGGCCGGCGAGGTGATGGCAGGGGACGGCCCGGTCCTGCTCGGCCGGCCGATCGCCAATACCGAGCTCTATGTCGTCGACCGCGACCTTGAACCCGTTCCAGTCGGCGTGGCCGGGGAGCTGCTGATCGGCGGCGAGGGGCTTTGCCGGGGCTACCTCCACCGGCCCGACCTGACGGCGGAGAAGCTCGTGCCCCATCCATTTCAGGCAGAGGGCGCCAGGGTCTACCGGACGGGCGACCTGGTGCGGTATCGGCCGTCGGGGCCGTCGGGTGAGCTGGAGTTCCTGGGCCGGATCGACCACCAGGTCAAGGTGCGCGGCTTCCGCATCGAGCTGGGGGAGATCGAGGCCGCCCTGGGCCGGCTGCCGGCGGTGCGGCAGGCGGTGGTGACGGTCCGCGAGGAGGGGGGCGACAAGCGGCTGGTGGGCTATCTGGTCCTGGAGGCCGCGGACGCGCCGCAGCCGGCGGCCGAGCTGCGCGAGGCCCTCCGGAAGAGCCTGCCGGAGTACATGATCCCCTCCGCGTTCGTGACCCTGAAGGCGCTGCCGCTGACCCCGAGCGGCAAGGTGGACCGCCGGGCGCTGCCGGCTCCCGAGGCGGGCGCGGCGGCGGAGGAATACACGGCGCCGCAGGGGCCGGTGGAAGAGCTGCTGGCCGGGATCTGGGCCGAAGTCCTGCGGGTCGAGCGCGTGGGCGCCCGCGACAACTTCTTCGCCCTGGGCGGCCACTCGCTGCTCGCCACCCAGGTCGTCTCGCGCGTCCGCTCGGCTCTGGGGGTCGAGCTGTCGCTGCACAGGATGTTCGAGGCGCCCACGGTAGCCGGGCTCGCCCGCGCCGTCGAGGCGGCGCGGCAGGAGCGGGAGGGGTGGTCACTCCCCCCGATCGTGCGCGTGCCGCGGGGGGCCTCGTTCCCGCTCTCCTTCTCGCAGGAGCGGATGTGGTTCCTCAACCGGCTCGATCCCGGCACCTCCGCCTACAACCTGTCGCGGGCGGTGCGGCTGCACGGCACCCTGGACATCGACCTGCTCGGGCGCTGCTTCACCGAGCTGGTGCGCCGCCACGAGACCCTGCGCACCGTTTTCGCGGAGATTGACGGCCGGCCGGTGCAGGTGATCCGGCCGCCGGCGCCGATCGACCTGGAGTTGGTGGACCTCCGGCACCTGCCGCCGGAGGCGCGGGAAGCGGAGTCGCGGCGGCGGGCGAACGAGGAGACGGCGCGGCCGTTCGACCTCTCGCGCGACCCCCTGATCCGCGCCACCCTGCTGCGGCTGGTCGAAGGCGAAGCCGGCGCGGCCGAGCACGCGTTGCTGCTGACGCTCCATCACATCTGTTCCGATGGCTGGTCGATGGGTATCCTGATCGGCGAGCTGGCGGCGCTCTACCGGGCCTTCGCGGCGGGGGAGGGCTCGCCCCTCCCCGAGCTGCCGGTGCAGTACGTGGACTTCTCCACATGGCAGCGCCAGGTGCTGGCCGGCGAGGTGCTGGAAGCCGAGAAGGCCTACTGGAGCGGCAAGCTCTCCGGCAGTCCGCCCCCCCCCCTCCTCCTGCCTGCCGACCGCCGGCGGGGCGCCGCGTCGGGCTTCCAGGTCGGAGTCGGCACGATCGTGCTCCCCGCCGACCTCGCTACGGGGCTGAAGGGACTCTCGCGCCGGCAGTCGGCGTCGCTCTACATGACGCTGCTGGCGGCGTGGAAGCTCCTGCTGGCGCGAGTGACGGGGGAGGAGGACGTGCTGCTCGGCGCGCCGATCGCCAACCGCAACCGCGCCGAGGTCGAAGGGCTGATCGGCTTCTTCCTGAACACCCTGGTGCTGCGGACCGACACCGCGGGAGACCCCGGTTTCCAGGAGCTGCTGGGGCGCGTGCGCGAGACCTGCCTCGGCGCTTTCGCCCACCAGGACCTGCCGCTGGAGCAGGTGCTCAAGGCCGCGCAGGGGGACCGCGACGGCGGCCGCACCTCGCCGTTCCAGGTGATGTTCCTGCTGCAGAACGTCCCCGGCCAGGCGATCGAGATCCCGGGGCTCACCTTCTCGGTGCTCGAGTCCGATCAGCAGGCCGAGGAGCTGGGGACGGCGATCTTCGAGGCCGGCCTCACGCTGGTGGAGCAGGCGGACGGGATCGTCGCCTCGATCACCTACAACGCCCTGCTGTTCGACGAACCCACCATCCTGCGGCTGCTCGACCGCTACCAGCGCCTGCTCGCCGGCGCCGTGGCCGACCCCTCGCGGCCGATCTGGGATTACGAGCTGCTGGGCGACGCGGAGCGGCGGGAGCTGCTGGCGTGGAGCGGGGCGGAGGCGGGGAGGGCCGGTGCGCAGTTCCTCCCCGTCCACCGGCTCTTCGAGCGGCGGGCCGAGGTAGATCCCGAGGCCGTCGCGGTGATCGCGGGCGACCATCGGCTCACCTATGCCGGGCTGAACCGCGACTCCAACCGGCTCGCCCATCACCTGCGGGACCTCGGCGTCGGACCAGAGACGGTCGTCGGCATCGCCGTCGAGCGTTCGCCGGAGATGGTCGTCGCCCTGCTCGCCGTGCTCAAAGCGGGAGGGGCCTATGTGCCGCTCGACCCGGCCTACCCGGTGGACCGCCTCGCCTTCATCCTCCGGGACGCGGCCGCTGTGGTCCTGATCACCACGGAGCGCGCGGCGGGCGCGATGCCGGGGGTAGCGCCGGTGGGGCTGCCGGTCGTCCTGCTGGACAGCGACGCGGAACGGATTGCTGAGCGGAGCGGCGCCAACCCTGAAACGGCGGTCGACTGCGAGAGCCTCGCGTATCTGATCTACACCTCCGGTTCGACCGGCAAGCCCAAGGGGGTGATGGTCCGCCACGCGTCCCTGGCCAACTACGTGGAAGCGTTCCGCGACGAGCACCGCCTGGGAGCCGCGGACCGGGTCCTGCAGTTCGCCTCGGTCAGCTTCGACACCAGCGCCGAGGAGATCTATCCCGCGCTCGCCAGCGGCGCCACCCTGGTGCTGCGCAACGACGCGATGCTGGGCTCGACGTCCGAGTTCCTCCGCTCCTGCGCGGACTGGGGGATCTCGGTGCTCGACCTGCCGACGGCGTTCTGGCACGAGCTGGTGGCCCGCCTGGAGGCGGAGGGTGGCAGCCTGCCCGCGACGCTCCGGCTGATCATCATCGGCGGCGAGCGGGCCCTCCCCGAGCGGCTGGCAGCCTGGCACGCCCAGGGGCATGAGGGGATAAGGCTGTTCAACACCTATGGGCCCACCGAGAGCACGATCGTCGCCACCCAGGCGGAGCTGGTGGCCGGTCCGGTGGTGGCGAGGACGGGGGAGGTCCCCATCGGGCGTCCGGTCCGCCACCTCCGCGCCTACGTCCTCGACCCCCAGGCGCGGCTGGCGGCGCCCGGAATTCCGGGCGAGCTGTTCGTCGGCGGCGCCGGTGTCGCGCGCGGCTACGCTGGGCGCCCGGACCTGACGGCCGAGCGGTTCCTGCCCGACCCCTGGAGCCCCGAGGCGG
>DASWQX010000244.1:0-16850 GCA_036403495.1 Thermoanaerobaculia bacterium | reverse complement strand
ACCTCGCCGGGATCGACGCCACCTGGCGCCTCTCCCGCGAGTTCGGCCTGAACCGCGGCCTCGCCGCCCTCGCCGCCGCGCTCACGCTGTCCACGAGCTGGCTCGTCTGGTCGGCGCTCTCGGGGATGGAGATCCCGCTCTTCGTGCTGCTCTCGCTCTGGGGGATGATCCTTCATCTGCGCGAGCGCGCCGATCCCGCCCGGCCGCCGCTCTCGCTCGGCGTCCTCGCCGTCGCCGTCCTCGCGCGGCCGGAGGGGGTGCTGCTGCTGCTGCTCGCCTTCGCCGACCGCCTTCTGGTCTTTGATCAGGACCCCGCTTCCGAAGGAACGCGCTGGCGCCGGCCTTCCCCTCGCGCCCTGCTCGCCGGCGCCGCGCTGGCCGCCTGCGCTGTCGCCGGCTCCTTCTTCTTTTACGGTTGGACGGGCGGTTCCGTACTGCCCACGACCTACGCGGCCAAGGGGGGCGGCGAGGTGCGGAGCCTCCTGCCGGACCTCCGCTACCTCTCGAACGTGGTCAACCTCTTCTTCCGGCCGCAGCCGCTGGCGACGCTGCTCGCCGCCGGCGGCGCCGTGGCGCTCGCCGGCCGCCTGGGCACTCCGCGCGACCGCGGCCTGCTCCCCGCTCTCTGGCTGCTCGGGATGCCGCTCGCCTACTCGCTGCTGACCCCCGGCCCCACGAAGATGCTCGGCAACTTCGGCCGCTACTACTTCCCGCTCTTCCCGGTGCTGGCGATCCTGGCCGCGCTGGCGCTGGAGCCGCTGACCCGCCTCCGCCTGCCGCACTCCCTGGGAAAGATCCTGGGGACGCTCGGCGCCGCCGCGATCCTCGCGCCCACCGTCGGCGTGCTGGTTCAGGGAGAGGCCTTCTACGCCCAGAACGTCGCCAACGTCGAGGAGAGCGACGTGGCGATCGCCCGCTGGCTCGCCGGCCACGTGCCGCCGGATGCCGTGCTGGCGGTCAACGACATCGGCGCCATCAAATACCTCCTCCCCAACCGGATCGTCGACCTGGCCAGCATCGCCACCCCGGAGATCGGCCGCGAGGTCGCCCGCGCCACCGCCGCCGGCACCCCCTGGACCGACGCCATGACGGCCGCCCTGGAGCGCCGCCATCCCCAGTACGTCGTGATCTTCCCGAGCTGGTTCCCCACCCTCGCGGCCGACCCCCGCTTCCAGGAGGTCTACAGGCTGGCGATTCCGGGGAACATCACGATGGGCGGGAACGAGATCGTGGTGTACGCGACGCCGTGGACGCGGGGCCAGAGATCCGTCAATCCATGAAACAACTAAGCCTTGAGTCAGGCGGCCCGAGGCTTGCCAATCGGCTCCTTGATCAGACAGTCCGCAGGGATGCCGAGCCGGGTGTGCAGGTTCCGGATCATCTTGAGGGTGAGCGGCCGCTTGTAGCTTAGAACCTCGTATACCCGGTTGGAATGGCCGATCAGCGGCTCGAGATCCTTCACTGTCAGGCCGCGTTGATCCATAACGAACTTGAGGGCCTCCACAGGATCGGGAAGATCCAAGGGAAAATGCTGACGCTCATAGGCCTCGATCAGCGTGACCAGGATGTCGAGCCGCTCACCCTCAGCGGACTCGGACTCAGCTTTCATCAGTGACTCTACTTCCCGCAGGGTCGTCCGATAGTCAGCTTCTGTCCTAATCGGTTTGATGTCCATCCTTTTCTCCTTCAAATCGTCTGCGCATCAATCCGGTCGTACTGGGCGTGGGTGCCGATGAAGCGAATGTACACGACCCTGTAGTTGAAGTTGATCCACACCACAAGCCGGTATTTGTTCCCCGCAATATTGAATATCACTCGGCCATCCTTGAGGATGCTGGCATGGGCAAAGGCGGTTTTCACATCGACAGGCGATCCCCAGTCAGCATTCAAGGCGTATCGATACCAAGCCAGGATAGGCTCTTTCGCGTCAGCGCAATCCGGATTCTTTTCCCAAAACGCCTTGAGCGTTGAGATGGCGATGACGCGCACCAGTACATGGTAGTCCCAATTTGGGACTACCGCAACTCCAAAGGTCAGCTTCCCGAAGCGCCGGGTTCCAACATCCAGCGCCAGGCGGGTACGATGCGAACCGCCTGGCCGGCGACTGCGGCGGTACCCTCCGCGCAGGGTCACCAGCGTGGCTCTCTCGCAGCCGGTCTCCGCCATCCCCAGTCCTGTCCTTCCACGAAGGACAGATTCGCCGAAATCTGTCCTTCTGGGAAGGAAACGCCTGCGTCAGGGCGGGGATCCTTATAGGCGGCGACGCCCGGAGAGCAACTTCCCGACAGCTCTCAACAGGCTTTCCGAGAGAGAATGGAGTCGCCCAGCCCTCACGACGAGCCGCAGAGCCCTTAGAAAGCCGAGGATCGTGATGAGACGAACGCCGTTGATCGCCCTGTCCGCGCTGCTCATCGCCACCGGCTCCGTTCGCGGCTCGTGGGGAATCGCGCCGGCCGCACCTCCCACGCCGGCGGAGCGGTCGGCGCGCGCGGACGCGCTCCTGAAGTCGTGGACGGCCGGCGCCGGCGCTGGGTGCTCGGCGGCGGTGGACCTCGCGGGCCAGACCGTGTGGTCGGGAGTCTCCGGAGACGCGGATCTCGAGCACGCGGCCCACATCACGTCCACCACTCCGTTCGACGTCGGATCGCTGGCGAAGCCGGTCACCGCGCTCGCCGTCCTGCTGCTGGTGCAAGACGGCAAGCTCGCGCTGGACGATTCGATCGCCGACCGCCTTCCCGATCTTCCCGCCGCGTACCGGCCCGTTCACATCCGTCATCTCCTGAGCCACACCAGCGGCGTTCCCGACTGGCAGGATCTCCTGCAAGGATTGGCGGGGTTTCGCCGGGACGACGAGGTCCGGGAGGACGACGTGCTGCGCGCTCTCCGCGGCCGGCGAGCATTGAATTTCGCACCCGGCACGCAGGAGCAGTACTCCAATTCCAATTACGTGCTGCTCGGCGAGCTGGTGCGCCGGATCTCCGGAATGCCGCTGGCGGAGCTCGCGCGGACGCGGATCTTCACGCCGCTCGAAATGCGCGATTCCCGCATCGTGGACGACCATACGGCGCTGATCCCCGGCGTCGCCAACGGCTATCAGCACTCCGACGAGCCGGGCCCCGGCGGTTCGAGCTGGGAGCTGGTGCCGCGGACGAACGATCTCGTGGGTCCGCAAAACCTTTACACCACCGCCGGCGATCTCCTGAAGCTGCTGCGGGCGCAGACCCGTTCGCCCTGGCGGGAGCTGTTCGCGCGCCTCCAGGAGCCGGCGACGCTCGCCGGCGGCAAGCCGGCCCTCGACGCCGCGGGCCGGCGGGCGGGCCACGGCGTCTGGATCCAGACCCTCGCCGGTCAGACCCTGCTGGGGCACTCCGGCTATACCCATGGGACTCGCGCTGGAGCTTTTCGCGTTCAGGAGACGGGGGCCGCCGTGGCCTTGCTCTGCAATCGCAACGATGTCGACCCGGACCTCCAGGCGATGCAGCTCCTGGACGTCTTCACCGACAGCCGGTGGGCGTCACTGTGGCGAGAGAAGCCGGCGGGTGCGCCTCCGATCGAGCCCGCACCTGCCGGAATCACCCACTTTGCCGGCGTCTATCAGCTCCCGGGATGGGGCATGACGTACCGTCTGATCGCGACCGCGGAGGGTCTGATCCTGAACCGGCCAGGGAGGAAGCTCGTAGCGCTGACCGACGGCAGCTACACCGTCACCGACGCTCCCGGGACTCGCATTCGTCTCGAAGCGTCAGCGGGCGGTCCGCGGATGGTGCTGCTGAGCGCCGGCGCCACCCTTCCGGAGATCTACAACCGCGTCTCGAGCGAGGACCATTACTCTCCGTCGCTCGGGGAGATCCAGCAGCGCGCGGGCTGTTACGAGAGTCCCGAGCTCGGCAGCTCGGTGGTGCTACACCCAGGCGACGACAAGACACTCCGCCTCGTCGACGAAAAGGGGCGAGCGATCGACTTTCAGCCTATGCTGCCGGACCTCTGGCGAGGCGGCACTCAGATCCTCGATTTCGACCCCAGCGACGGCACCGCGGTGCGCGGTTTTTTCCGCTCGACCGAGATCGCATGGCGAGTCTGGTATCGCCGCCGCCCTTGCGTCGGGCCGGAGTCCTGATCGCGCTTCAATGCCAGCCGTTCGTCGAAAGCGCTCTTGGGAGGGTAGAATGAGGCATGCCCCCGACGGTTTACATCGAAACCAGCGTCGTCAGCTATCTGGCGGCTCATCCAAGCCGGGACCTCATCACTTCTGCGCACCAGCAGATCACCCACATGTGGTGGCAGGAAAGGCGTCCGGCGTTTGCGATCTTTGCGTCGCAGGTTGTGCTGGACGAATCTGCGGCGGGTGACCCCCAGATGGCCAGCAAGCGCATGGAGATCCTGAAGGGGGTACCACTATTGGAGATTACTCTAGAGGTGGCAGAATTGGCCGCAACGCTCATCACGCGGCTACCTCTACCTTCGCGTGCGGGAGCCGACGCGGCCCACATCGCCGTGGCGGCATATCACAGCATGAGCTTCTTACTGACGTGGAACTGCTCGCATATTGCGAATGCAGCTCTACGGCCTAAGATCGAGAAGATTTGCAGAGAGCAAGGATACGCACCGCCGGTGTTGTGTACACCGGAGGAGCTCTTAGGAGGTGCAGAAGATGTATGACGACCGTTCTCCCGAGATCTGGCACGATCCGATCGTAGCCGAAGTGCGGCAGGTCCGAGAGGCCCTTTTTGCCGAGGCAAACTACGACATTTTCGAGCTCTGCCGACGCCTTTCGGCGAAGCAGGCAACCTCCGGCCATCCTATCGTGAAACGCGGCAGTGCTTCGTAGAGGGTTCGGAAAAGCAGCTCAGCCCACCCGCTTCAGCGGCACTCCCGTCTCCCCCGCCTCCATCACCGCCGGGTCCGGCACCAGCCCGAACCCGTCCGCCAGGCGCGGGAAGTAGTTGAAGATGGCGATCACGTGCGCGGCTTCCAGCAGCGCCTGGTCGTCGAGGCCGAGGTCGCGCAGGGGCTGCCAGTCTTCGGCCGTCATGCGGGTCGGCTCCAGGGTGATCTTTTCGGCGACGGTGCAGAGGGCGCGCTGCCGCGGGGTCAGGTCCGGCAGCTCCCGCCAGCGCTTCCGCTTGATCGCGTCGACCAGCGCGGGGTCCCCTTCCTCGACACGCAGAAACTCTGCGTGAGACTGCGTTCAGTACTGGCAGTCCTGCGCGGCGGAGGCCACCGCCGCCAGCATCTCCCGCTCGGCGCGGGTGAGCGCTCCGGGCGCGAACATGATCTCGTAGAAGGCCCCCTGCATGGCACCGCCGATCCGCGCGTGCGCGGCGAGCAGTCGCCCCATGCCGGAAGGGAACCCGAAGTTGTATGAGGAGGGCTTCGGGCCGGCCGGCCGCGACTTCAGCTCCTCCGGCGTCGGCAGACGGATGAACGCGTTCTGAGTCTCTTCGAACATGGAAATCTTTCCTCGCTTTACTTCGCCGCTTCGCTCTTCGCGGGGCACGGCGCGCCGCCGGCGATCCACGTCTTGAAGCTGGCCACGAACGCGTCGTGCGGCACCGAAACGGGAGCCCGGCCCACGCCTGGATTCCAGCCCCAGAGCACGAGCTTGTCGTGGCTCACGTGCTCCAGCAGGGCCGCCAGATCCTTGCCGCCGTTGCGCTTGGTGTCCTTGATCGTGGCGCAGAGGTCCGCTTTCGATTGATGGATGAAGATCATCTTCCGCTCCGGCGGCGGCAGATGCCAGTTGGGCGCGCCGGGCGGCATGTGCGCTCCGTAGCTGGCCGGCGGATTGCTCGTGGCATGGCAGGTCGAGCAGGGGAGCCCCGGCACGCCTTTGCCTTCAGAGCCCCGCTTGATGTTCTGCAAGTGCGTCAGCCCGGCGTCGAACTGTAGCGGCGCGTCGCCGGGAATGTGACAGTTCTGGCAGCGCGGATGCTGGAGCACCGTCTGGATGGTGTCGAAGGCCGCCAGCGCGGCGGCCTCTTTAGACGGCGAAGCCGAGGACGGCGCGCCGCTGACGAGAACGGTCCCGGCGACGAGCCCACCCAGAACCAAAAAACTTTCGATTCGTCTCATGTCCTGGTCTCTCCTCAGCTCATCCGGAACGGCAGGTCGCGCAGCCGCTTGCCGGTCAGCGCGAAGACGGCGTTCGCCACCGCCGGCGCGATCGGCGGCGTTCCAGGCTCGCCGGCGCCGCCGGACTTCTCATGGCTGGGCACGATGTGGACTTCCACCTTCGGCATCTCGTGCAGGCGCAGCACCTTGTAATCGTGGAAGTTGCTCTCGACGACCTGGCCTTCCTTGATCGTCAGCTCACCGTGAAGCGCGGCGCTCAGCCCGTAGGCGATCGCCGACTCCATCTGCGCGCCGACGCCCAGCGGATTGACGCAGACGCCGCAATCGATCGCGCAGACCACCCGGTGGACGCGGATCTTGCCGTCGTCCACCGAGACCTCGGCGGCGTGGGCCACGATACTGCCGAACGATTCATGGACGGCGAGGCCGCGCGCCTGCCCCTTGGGAGGCGCGCTTCCCCAGCCCACTTTCGCCGCCGCCAGCTCCAGCACCGCCAGCACCCGCGGCGACTTGGCGAGCAGCTCCCGCCGAAATTCGAGCGGATCGCGCTTCGCCGCGTGCGCCAGCTCGTCGACGAACGACTCGACGGCGAACGCCGTGTGCGAGTTCCCCACCGACCGCCACCAGAGCACGGGTACGCCGGGATCGACCGTGTGCAGCTCGACGCGGTAGTGCGGAATCCCCTTCATGTAGGGTGAATCGGAAGCGCCCTCGACCACCGTCGGATCGATGCCGTTCTTGATCATCGCCGCGAACGGCGAGCCCGCCACGATCGACTGCGAGATGATGCGCTGGCGCCACGCCACGGCATTGCCGTCGCCATCCACCGCCCCTTCCAGCCGGTGCACGGCCAGCGGGCGGTAATAGCCGCCGCGGATGTCGTCGTCGCGCGTCCACACCAGCTTGACCGGCTTATCGAGGTTCTTCGCCACGTAGGCCGCCTCGACCACGAAGTCGGACGCCAGGTTGGCCCGCCGGCCGAAGCCGCCGCCGAGGAACATGGTGTGGATCGCGACCTGCTCGGGCTTGACGCCGAAGATCCCCGCCACCCGCTGCTGGTCCACGGTCTGGAACTGCGTCCCCGTCCAGATCTCGACTCCGTCGGCGCCATGGCGGACGGTGCAGTTGAGCGGCTCCATCGGAGCGTGCGCGAGGTAGGGGAGCGTGTACTCGGCGGTGATCGCCGTTGGCGCGCTCAGTGCCTTCTCGGCATCGCCGGCGGACGAGGCCTCGGCGCCCTTGGACTTCCCCTGCTCCAGATAGCTGGCGCGGAGGTGGCCTGAATCGATGCCGGCGTGCGGACCGGCGTCCCAATCGATCTTGAGCGCGTCCCGCCCCTTCTTCGCCGCCCAGAAGTGATCGGCGACGACCGCGACGCCCGTCGGCACCTCGAACACGGCGCGGACGCCGGGCACCGCCTTCGCCGCCGTGGCATCGAAACCCTTGACCTTGCCGCCGAAGGTGCGCGAGTGCGCTACGGTCGCCGTCAGCATCCCCGGCAACTGGACGTCCATCCCGAACTTGGCGCGGCCGGTGATCTTCTCCGGTGTGTCGAGACGGCGTGTGGGCTTGCCGATGATCTTCCAGTCCTCCGGCTTCTTGAGCTCGACGTGCTCGGGCGCCGGGAGCTTCGCCGCCGCCGCGGCCAGCGAGCCATAGCTCGCCTTCCTGTCGCCGTGGAGCACGAATCCCTTCTCGGTGCGGCACTCGCCGACCGGCACGTTCCACTGCGCCGCCGCCGCGCTCACCAGCAGCACCCGCGCCGTCGCGCCCACCTGCCGGTAGCGGTCGAGCTCGGACCACGTGGTCGTCGACCCGCCGGTCATCTGGATCGGAAAGACCGTCGAGTGGTAGACGTCCGCCGCCGGCGCGTGCTCGACGCGGATGCGGCTCCAGTCGGCGTCCAGCTCCTCGTTGACCATCATCGGCAGCGTGGTCCAGATCCCCTGGCCCATCTCCGAGTGCGCGAGCAGCACGGTGACGCTCTCGTCGCTGCCAATCCGCAGGAAGGCGTTGACCGGCGGTAGCGCGGCAGGCGCCGCGGCCGGCGGCTCCTGCGCGAACGCGAAGCGCCGCACGGCCTCCGGCACGAAGAAGCCGACCACCAGGCTGCCGCCCAGCGCCGCCGTGCCCTTGAGGAACGAGCGCCGCGAGACCGGTCCTACGACCTCCGGAACGACGGCGCTCATGACCGCCCTTCCATCAGCTCGGAGGCGCGGTGCACGGCGCTACGAATGCGCTGATAGGTGCCGCACCGGCAGAGGTTGCCGCTCATCGCGGCGTCGATGTCCGCGTCGGTTGGTTTCGGCTTGGCCTTCAGCAGCGCCACCGCCGCCAGGATCTGGCCGGACTGGCAGTAGCCGCACTGCACGACGTCCACCTCGGCCCACGCGCGCTGAACCGGATGGTCCCCCTCGGCGCTCAGGCCCTCGATCGTGGTCACCGCGCGCCCCTCGAACGCGGCGGCCGGCCGCACGCACGAGCGCACCGGCTGGCCGTCGACCAGCACCGTGCAGGCGCCGCACTGCGCCATGCCGCAGCCGAACTTGGTGCCAGTCATGTTCAGCACGTCGCGCAGCACCCAGAGCAGCGGCATGTCGTCGTCGGCCTGGACGTCGTGCTCACTCCCGTTCACGGAAAGTTTCATCGTCACACCTCACCGGCCACTCGAAGCGGCCTTTGGAGACCCATTGAGTCCCGTGCATGATACTGGAAATTGGGGCTGGGGGAGGCGGCGCTGTGGCCGCTGGGGCGACCTACGCTCCGAAGCCTCACCCTCGGTCCCTCTCCACGAGTGGAGAGGGAGGACGTTCCAGAACCGGAGGCGCTCGTAGGACGCGCTGTGCGCGTCGGGAACGTTGATGGTGCGCGTAGCGCACCGTACGCCGTCCTTGGATCGCGGGCCCTCCCTCTCCACTTGTGGAGAGGGACCGAGGGTGAGGCTTCGAAGCGCAGGTCGCCCCAGCGGGCACAGACGTATGGAAGGGTATGCCCGCCCCAGGTGGTAGGGTGGAACCGACCTGCCATCGGTTGGA
Source organism: Thermoanaerobaculia bacterium (assembly GCA_036403495.1). Lineage (GTDB taxonomy): Bacteria > Acidobacteriota > Thermoanaerobaculia > Multivoradales > UBA5704 > DATARR01. Next base: position 7,743 of record DASWQX010000244.1, on the reverse strand, counting down.
CCGAGCGGCGCCAAGCAGAACTGTCACCAAATCTGGCGGACAGCACCTTCGCGAAGGAGCCTCATGCCTCGCTTCCTCCCGCTGGCCATCCTGGCCGCGCTGGCCCTCTCGACCCTCTCAGGATGCAACAAAGACGCGGCGAAGCCCGAAGCGGCGGCCACGCCCGCGCCATCGCAGGCCGCTCCGGCGGAAGCCACGCCGAAACCCGCCGGCCTCAAACTGGCCATGAAAGGCCACACCAAGCCGGTGACCGGCGTCGCGTTCTCGCCGGACGGTCTCTCCCTGGCGAGCGGCAGCAACGATGGAACGGTCAAGCTCTGGAACGCCCAGACCGGCGATCTCCAGCAGACCCACGAAGAGCCGGCCGCCGAGATCCACGCCCTCGCCTTCGCGCCGGACGGCAAGACGCTCGCCCTCGCCGCGGTCATGACGGGCGGCCAGGGCTACGTCGCGCTCGTCGACGTCGCCGCGGGTAAACTTGGAGAAACGAAGCGGAAAGTGGCCGGAACCAACATCACGTCCGTGGCCTTCTCGCCGGACGGCAAGACGCTTGCGATCGGCAACACCAGCGACGCCCTGGTACTGGTGGACCCGGAGACCGGCGCTGTGAAGAAAACGCTCGAAGGGCAGGGGATTCAGACGCGCTGCCTGACCTTCTCGCCCGACGGCAAGACGCTGGCCGGCGGCGGCTGGGGCAAGACGGTGAAGCTCTGGAACGTGGAGACCGGCGCGATGACGGAGCTCACCGGCCATGACAGCGAGATCCAGGCCGTCGCCTTCTCCAAGGACGGCACAACCCTGGCCAGCGTGGGCATGGACAACTCCCTGCGCCTCTGGGATGTGGCGTCGAAAAGCCCGAAGCTGAACGTCACCGGCGGCAGCCTCGCGGAATCCGTGGCCTTCTCCCCCGACGGCAAGACCTTCGCCGGAGCGGACGGCAACGACGTCAAGCTCTGGGACGCACAGACCGGCGCCCCCCGCCAGTCCATGAAGGATGAATCCACCAACACAGCCGCGGTCGCCTTCTCGCCCGACGGCCAGACGGTCGCCAGCGGCGGAGCGGACGGCTCGGTAAAACTCTGGACGGTCAACAAGTAAGGCTGGAGGCCACCCGCGCCCGGCGAGGCGCTCCAGCCCCCTGAGAAGCTCCGGCTTCGGCCTCCCGAGGCCGCTCTCCCATCTTTCCAGGCGGCGCTTCCGCCGGAGAAGGCGGCGCTTCCGCCGCGGGAGGCGCCACTTTCGCCGCGGGAGGCGGCACCTTCGCCGCTGGAGGCGAGAGCGCCGCCTCGCAAGGCGGAAGCGCCGCCTTGTCCGGCGAAAGCCCCGCCGCCCCAGGCCGAAGCGCCGCCTTCTCCGGCGGCTGCACCGCCGCCTCCGGCGAGAGGACCGCCTCGCGAGGCGGAACCGCCGCCTCCGCAGGCGGAAGCCGCATTGGAGGCTCTTCCCGAGCAATCCATCGCGTAATACTGTAGAGACCGGTCCCGACCTCAAAGCGAACGTCCGTCACCGCCTATGTCCTCATCGGCCTCCTCCACCCCTGAGCCCCACGGCCTCGAAGTCCTCCGCACCTACGGCGACGGCTTCGCCGGCCGGCAGGAGGAGCTGAAGGCGCTCGATCGCGCCTGGAACGAGGGCGTCACGCGCGTCTTCGTCCTCCACGCCGAAGGGGGAGCCGGCAAAACGCGAGTGGTGGCTCAATGGCTGAACCAGATGCGCGACGACGGCTATCGCAACGCAGGTCGGGTCTTCGTGCATTCCTTCTACAGCCAAGGGAGCGACGAGCGACGGAACGCGTCCTCGGAGTTCTTCTTCGAGCAGGCGCTGGAGTACTTCGGCTACACCGGTCCGCGCCTTATCGATTCCACCGAGCAGGGTCGGACGCTCGCCCGACTGATTCGCGAGCAGCGCGGCCTACTGGTACTCGACGGACTCGAGCCTCTCCAGCATCCGCCGTCCTTTGACTCGGGCCGACTGAAAGACCCTGGCATCCGGTCTTTGTTCCTTGCGCTGGCTTCTGGCTTGGCGGCCGGTGGCCTTTGCGTGGCCACCTCGCGGCAGCCTGCCGAAGAGCTGAAGAACAAAAAAGGCCGGGTGGTCGTCCAGCAGTCGCTGGACAGGCTCGATGCCGATTCGGGGGTGGAGTTACTTCGGCAGTTGGAGGTCCGTGGCCCTGAACGCGAATTACGCGAAGCCGTGGAGGACTCCCGAGGCCACGCCTATTCGCTGATGTTGCTGGGGACCTATCTACGCGACGCCACGGACGACCACGAGATCCGACGACGTCGTGAGATTCCGCTGCTCGCTGAGGACTCTGAGCATCGGTACCATGCACGGCATCTCTTCGGGGCCTACGTTCAGCATCTCGGCGAATCGAGCCCAGAAGTCGCCGTGCTGCGCCTACTGGGATTTTTCGACCGTCCAGCGGAGGAAGCGCTGGTGACAGTGCTACGCGAGGCGACCGAACCTGAGATTGACGTCCTCGTCACGCCTCTCCGGAGTATGTCTTCGGCCGACTGGCGCCGCGTCCTCCGACGCTTGGTTGAGCTTCGCCTGATCGATGTTTCGATATCTCCGTCTCCTCCAATCGGCTCACACCCTCTACTTCGTGAATTCTTCGCTGATCAGCTAAAGACGAGCTCCTCCGGCGCGTGGAGGACCGGCCACCAGCGGTTGTTCGAACACCTCTGCGAAACGACCGAGTATCAGCCCGATACACTCGTCGGCTTACAACCACTTTACCAATCCGTGGCTCACGGCTGCCTAGCGGAATTGCACGAGCAGGCACTCACAAGAGTATACTGTGATCGAATCCTGAGGGGCATGCAAGCCCAAGGCTACTACAGCTCGAGAATTCTTGGTGCGCTCGGCGCAGACCTAGGGGCGCTGGCGTCATTTTTTATGATCCCGTGGACTACAGCATCGCCGGATCTCACGCCTTCTCACCAAGAATGGGTGCTCGGCCAAGCAGCGTTCTGCTTGCGGGGTCTGGGCCGGCTAGCCGAGGCAGTCGAACCTATCCGGATCGAATTGGCGAGCGCAGTCTTCCGACAAGATTGGTCGAGTGCTGCGCGGGGAGCAAACCAACTGAGCAAGCTGGAACTCGCCCGAGGCAACATTGATGCGGCTATAGTGGCTGGGCAGAGGGCACTTCGGTACGCCGTTCGCGGCGAAGGCTCTCCCGATTTTAAAGATTCTTCTGTCGACCACATGAAAGCACTCGCGCACGCTTTGCACCAAGCAGGTCAACTCATCGAATCACGAGAGATCTTCGAGAAAGCAGAGGGTGGGCAAGCTGAACATAAACAGAACAGCTTACGGTTCTGCGATCTCATACTTTCCAAAGCAGAACGATCAGCATGGCAGCGTTTTCTTTTGATTCCCGCCACAATATCTTCTGATGAACATAGGCTTCTTGTAAAGAGGCCCCAATATACCCACGCAGCCGCAGGGCCTAATAGTTGGCTGCTAAATATTGCACTGGACCGTCTCCTTTGGGCCCGAGTTTTCCTCTACGAGGCAGACTTTGGTCGCTCTATTTCGTACTCCGTGCACGAAAGCGTCACCTCAGCCGTTAACGGAGTCCGAGAAGCGGACCGCGCTGATCATCTCCCTCGTGTCTTGCTGACTCGATCTTGGCTTCGATTTCTTTCAGACGACGAATCCGGTTGCCGTGAAGATCTGGACGAAGCGTGGGAAATCACTGAACGCGGCCCGATGCCGCTCTTCCAGGCAGACATCCACCTCTACCGCGCCCGTCTCTTTCACGACCGCACCGCCTTGGCCGAGGCCCGGCGGTTGATCGAGAAGCATAGCTACCACCGCCGCGACGGAGAGCTGGCTGACGCCGAAGCCGCGGCCGAACATTGGGATGATAAGGAACCTTCCGTGCCCAACAAAGTCTTCATCAGTTACAGCCATGACAGCGAACAGCACTCGCAACGGGTGCTGTCGCTCGCCAATCAACTGCGCCAGCACGGCGTCGATGCCGAGTTGGATCAGTACGAAACCCGCCCTCCTCAGGGATGGCCGCGATGGTGCGAGGAGCAGCTTCGGCCGGAAAACTCCGAGCACGTTCTCGTCGTCTGCACGGAGACGTACCTCCAGCGCATCGACGGGAAGGTTCCGGCCGGCGAAGGCCTCGGGGTGTTCTGGGAAGGCGACGTCATTTACAACTACCTCTACAACCAGCGGGCCAATACGAGATTCATCCCTGTCGTCTTCGATCGCAAGGATGAGACGAATATTCCCGTCCCTCTGCAAGGTGCAACGCGCTACCGGATCGGCGCCTTCGATTTCTCGGATGCCGGGTACAAGGCGCTCTATCGCGAGCTCACCCATCAGCCCGCCGTGGAGAAGCCACCGCTCGGCGAGGTCGTGAGCTTTCGCGGTAATCGCCCTATGAGTCCCAGGGGACTGGAGGATATCGCGATTCTGCCGCCGGTCGCTCCCCGGGCGGTGCGTTCGACGCCCGAGACGGATCTGCTCGAAGAGCTCAAACGTTTGCCGCCGGCTTGGTTCGACGAGCTGGTCTTCCACTTCGACACCAACAATGCGGTCTCCTCGAAGCAGGCGCCTCAGGCGACCCGGGCGATCGATCTGTTGACCGTGGTGCGGGTTCTCGTGGATGGACCGGTGCGGCTGCGGGCGGAGATCCAGCGGTTGAAAGGGGATCGCGGGTGAGGGTGGGCGCGGCTCCCTCTTTCTTGGATCTCGGCGGTATTGAGCACCGCCGGATCCGCGCTCACCACCGCCGCGGCGTGCGAGACGCGCGCCGAGACTGTGGCTCGACCGATCTGGCGTGGATGACCACCGCCGCAGCGGCGATGACCACCGCCGGATCTGTGCTCACCACCGCCAGATCCGTGCTCACCACCGCCATGGCGTGCGAGACGCACGCCGGAAGCGCGTAACGACCGATCCTGGCGTGGATGACCACCGCCGCGGCGGACAAGTGCACCGCCGGATCTGCGCTCATCCCCGCCATGGCGTGCAAGGTCGCAGGAAGAGGCCGCGAAAGGTTGCAGGGGACCGGAGCAACGGCGCCGCGGCGGAGACGCCCCGCCGTTGTAGGCCTTCGAAGCGCCGGCGCACATCGTCTGGGGACGTCTCTACGCAACCTCCGAGAGACGGCCGAAGATAAGGTTACGGAGGTGTTTGGGAATTGCCTCCGTAATCACTATTCTTGGCCCTCGCGACACCGTACCGTAGAGACGACCCAGACGCTCTACGACAACCTGCGAAGGCCACGGGACGGCGGGTCGTCTCCGATGCGGAGGCGATGCTTCGGTTTGCCGCGACCTGGGCCGTCGCCTCGAAAAATCTTGATTAGAGCCGGCGGGACGCCGGCGGTCCCAGGGGGGATGTGACGGCTTGGCCGGTCTCGCGCGGTCATCACTCGCCGAGACGAGCCAGCGCTTGCTCGATGAGCGCATCAGAGGCGTACAGCCCCACTCTCCGAAGGTGCTCGATCACAGGACGAGCCTCTGCGATCACGCCTTTACGCTTGGCGCGTAGTACGACCCCCAGGGTGCCAATCAGGGGAATCCCCGTCGATTGAGCACAGCGGCGTGCTTGGAGATCATCCAAAACTGCGCGGCAACCTGGGGTGGCTACCGCGAGAGAGATGACCTGAGACTCTCCTCTCCCAAGATTCCAGGCGACGATCTCCGGAGAAACCAACACCTCGACTTCAACTCGCGCATCAGGGAGAGAAGCGATTTCGACTAACGCTTGCTCACCATCTCGCTTCCTTTCGACCTCGCGGACCACCATTCCCGGCACGATGAGCTCGTCCGCGAGCTCGCTCAGGAGAGCGATGTGACCGATCTTGCTGAGCAGGATCAGAGGAGAGGCATTGACGATCCAACGCCTAATCATGCTCGATCTCTTCGATCAGCTCGTCCAGGGTCACCTGGCAAGCCGGGACCTTGCGCCGAAAGAGCTCCTCTATGAATTCGGCACGGCTAAGGCCTGAGATCTCGGCGCCTCGCTCCTGAGAGACGAGGCCCTGCGAATACCACTGGACGCAAGCTGCGATCTGCATCTCCCGGGCGAACTCTTTGGGCGACAGATGAAGCGCGGCAAAGGCGCTGGGCGGAACTTCATAGCTGATCGTGGCCATTGGCTTTTCGCTCCTACAGGAGTCAGGAGACTCTTCGTTCCCATCCAAATCTAACATAGAGCCGGCGGGACGCCGGCGGTCCCGGGGGGTTTCAGGCCTTCCGAGGAATGATGCGACTCCAGCAGTCTCGCGCTATCCTCAGCCATGCCCACCTCCCGAGCCGACCATCCCCTCTCCCCCTGCGTCCTGGTGGTCAAGACGCCGGTGGCGTCGCGCCAGCAGGTGGCGAGCCGGCTGGCGGCGACGGGACGGCGGTTGGCGGGGCAGGTGGAGGATGCGGCGCGCGAGCAGGAGCGCACTCTCGAGACGCTGCATGGGGCCCTCGCCAAACTGGGTGTGACGCCGATCACGGCGTCGGTCGACGGCATCGACGCCCTGGCTCGGCGGGCTCTCGCGAACGCTCACTTCGTGGTCTCGGTGGGTGGGGACGGCACCTTGCTCGCCGCGTCGCACTGGGTCACGGGCGCCAGGCTGCTCGGGGTCAATTCCGCGCCGCGATCGAGCGTGGGGTACCTGAGCGTCTCCAAGCGCGTGACCCTGGCGCGCGATCTGGCGCGGATCGCGAAGGGCACCCTGTTGCCGCAGGCGGTGTCGCGCATCGAGGTGGAGCTCGAGGGGAAGAAGCTGCCGCCGGCGCTCAACGACGTGCTCGTGGCGCACGAGCAGCCGGCGGCGACCAGCCGGTATCGCCTGCATCTCGGGAAGCTGACCGAGGAGCACCGCAGCTCCGGGCTCTGGGTGGCGACGGCGGCGGGCTCGACGGCGGGGATCCGCTCCGCGGGCGGCCAGCCGATGCCGCTCGACGCGCGCCGCCTCCAGTTCCGCGCCCGCGAGCTCTACCGGCCGCGCGACAGCAAGCCGGCCATCCTGGAGTGCGGCTTCGTGGAGACCGGTCAGGAGCTGGTCGTCGAGTCGGCCATGGAAGCCGGGTGGCTCTACGTCGACGGCGCGCGGATGGCCACCCGCTTCCCGTTCGGCACGCGCGCGACCTTCCGCGTCGCCGAGCAGCCGCTGCTGCTCTACGCGGATCCCGCGCGGTGGACGCCCGCGTAGCGGGGCTTTAGAGCGGTTTGCGCGCGTCCTGACCCAGGCGGATCAGGCGGTCGACCGGCGCATAGCCGTCGGTCAGGATCGGGATACTCGCTGTGTCCAGGGCGACTTCGCCGCGCCAGGTGGCGAGGGTGGAGAGCGGAGGATCGAAGCGGAGCGTGCGATCGAGATCATGGCCGCGCTGGAGGAGGTCGGCGCTCGAAAGGGTTTCGCGCCCGGGAGTCGCCACCACCAGCGCGTTGAGGGCATGGCGGACGCGGAAGAGATAGACGGCGTCGAAGCGGTCGCGCACGGTGCGGTACATCGCCTGCGAGAAGGGATCGCCGAGGCCGGCCGCCAGATTGAGCGCGAAGGCGCCGCCGGGGTTGAGATGGCTTTTGACCTCGTCGAGAAACTGCACGGTGGCGAGATGAAAGGGCGCGCTCTGGCCGATGTAGGCGTCGCCGTAGATCAGATCCCATTTTTCAGTGGATTCGTGGAGGAACTGGCGGCCGTCCGCGACCGCGACGCGCATCCGCGGGCCGGGTTGAAAGAAGAAGAAGCGCTTCGCGATCTCGGGGACCGCGGGGTCG
>DASWQX010000243.1:0-6855 GCA_036403495.1 Thermoanaerobaculia bacterium | reverse complement strand
ATCGAGCACCCCTCGATCCGCGAGGCGGCGGCGCGGCTCGCCGAGGAGGGGATGGAGGTCACCCGGGTGTCCCCGCGCGGTGACGGCGTGGTGCCTGTGGAGGACGTCGCGGCCGCCCTGCGGCCGGACACGCGGCTGGTCGCCCTGATGCTCGCCAACAACGAGCTGGGCACCCTGCAGCCGGTGGCCGCAGTGGCCTCCCTCTGCCGCGAGCGGGGGATCCCGGTGCTCTGCGACGCCGTGCAGGCGGTAGGGAAGATCCCGGTCGACGCGCCGTCGCTCGGCGTCGATTATCTCGTGCTCGGCGCCCACAAGTTCTACGGCCCCCTGGGGGCGGCGGCGCTCTGGGTGCGCAAGGGGGTGGAGCTGTCCGGCTACCTCGTCGGCGGCAGCCAGGAGCGGCGGCGGCGGGCGGGGACCGAGAACGTCGCCGCGATCGCCGGCCTCGGCGCCGCCGCGCAGGCGGCCCGCGAGGAGATGGCGGCGCGCTCCGCTCACCTCGCCGCCCTGCGCGACCGTTTCGAGGCGGCCCTCCCGGCGCGTCTCCCCGGTGCCATCCTCCACTGCCAGGAGTCACCGCGGCTCCCCAATACCTCGCACATCGCCGTCCTCGGTACCGAGGGCGAATCGCTGCTGATCCGCCTCGACCTCGCCGGCTTCGCGGTCTCCACCGGATCGGCCTGCTCCTCCGGGAGCGTCGAGCCCAGCAAGACTCTGCTCGCCGCCGGCATCTCGCGCGAGGAGGCGCTCGCCTCGCTGCGGGTGAGCTTCGGGATCGGCAACACGATGGCGGACGTCGACGCCTTCCTCGACGCCCTGGTCCGGGAGGCGGCCGAGCTGCGGAGGGCGGTGGCGTGATTTCCGGCGTGATTTCCGGGAAGACGAACGAGGATCTGATCGCCGTCGCGATGAGCGGCGGCCTCGACTCCTCGGTCACCGCCTGGATGCTGGCGCGCGAGGGGCGGCCGGTCGTCGGCCTCTCCATGCTCCTCTGGGACCAGTCGACCGTCGAGGCGCACGGCCGCTGCTGCGGCGCCCTCGACCTCGGCGACGCGAAGCGGGTAGCGCAGCAGGCGGGGATCCCCCACTACACGCTCCGCCTCGACCGCGAGTTCCGCGACAAAGTCGTCGACCCCTTCGTCGACGACTACCTCGCCGGCCGCACACCGAGCCCCTGCGTGCGCTGCAACACCTGGATCAAGTTCGACCTCCTGCTGGAGCGCGCGCGCCGGCTCGGCGCGTCCCGCGTGGCGACCGGCCACTATGCCCGCATCCTCGACGGCCCCGAGGGGCCCGAGCTGCATAGCGCCGTCGACGCCGGCAAGGACCAGAGCTACTACCTGTTCGAGCTGACGGCCGGGCAGCTCGCCGCCGCGCTCTTTCCGCTCGGCAGCCTGACCAAGCCGGAGGTGCGGGCGATGGCCCGCGAGGCCGGCCTCGTGGTGGCGGAGAAGGGGGAGAGCATGGAGGTCTGCTTCGTGGCCGGCGGCATCCGCGAGTTCGTGGCCGGCGAGGCCGCGGCCAACCCCGAGCGCTTCGCCCATGCCGGCTCGCCCGGGCTCACCGAGCCGGCGGTGCTGGTCGACTCCGCGGGAGAGGAGCTGGGAGCGGGGCAGCCGTTCTACCGCTACACCGTGGGGCAGCGGAAGGGGCTCGGGCTCGCCGCTCCGAGCCCGCTCTACGTCTTGAAGATCGAGCCCGAGCGGAACCGGGTGGTGGTCGGCGGCGAGGCCGAGCTGATGGCGCCGGGGCTGGCGGGCGAGCGGCTGCACTGGATCGGTCCGCCGCCTTCGGAGCTCGCCGCCACGGCTGAGGTCGAGGTGACGGTGAAGATCCGCTCCCGCCATCCGGGCGTCGCGGCGCGCGTCCGGCCGCTCGCCGGCGGCCGCGCCGAGGTCGAGTTCGCGGCGCCCCAGCGCGGCGTCACCCCGGGGCAGGCCGCTGTCTTCTACCGCGGCACGCGGGTCCTCGGCGGCTGCTGGATCGCGGGCCGACTGTAAGAATCTTGCTGTCTTGTCCCATTTCTTTCGCGATCGAGCACCCTATCAGCGGCGGCCTCCGCGTCGAGCGCGCCCATTCCAATCTGTTCGATCCTTGCAAACGAGACGCAGTAGCCGGCGGTCTGACCGCCCGCGGCGAAGCCTGTACCCCTTATGGAGACGAAGACCATGGAAACGCTGACCCAGACCGAACCCTGTTGTGGCCAGACCGAGCAGACCTCCTGGGGGTTCCAGCTCATCCTCGACTGCTTCGGCTGTACCGAGGAGGCCTGTACCGATCTCGATCGGGGCTACGAGTTCCTCGACAAGATCTGCGTCCACCTCCACATGACCAAGCAGACCCAGCCCTACATTTTCAAGACCTGCGAGACTACCTTCCCCGGCAAGCCCGGCTACAGCGGCTGGGTGCCGATCATCGAGAGCGGCATCCAGGTCCACACCTCCGCGAACAACCGCTTCATCAGCATCGACGTCTACTCCTGCAAGCCGTTCGACGAAGCCAACGTGGTCGGCTTCGTGCAGAGCTGGTTCGAGCCCAAGCACATCGACACCTGCTTCCTCCACCGCGGCAAGGACATCCTGGAGAAGCGCTTCAAGTCCGATTCGTAGGCGGACAAAGAAAAACCCCGGCTCGGCAGCCGGGGTTCTGGAACCGATCGGTCGACGTCCGGCTTACTTCGTCTTGACGCAGCCGCCGTCCGCGTTCGACCACTCGTACTGGTAGCCGTAGCCGCCGGTGCCGATGAAGGGCGAGGGGGACCAGGCGCACTTGTCGTCGGCCTCTTCGCCGGTCGTGCCGTCCCACCAGCCGTTGACCGGGTCGGTCGCCGCCTCGCGGGTCTCGTGGCAGATGAAGTGCTCTTCGTTCTGCGCCGCCGTCCAGCCGGAGACCGTGCAGCCGCTGCAGCTCGGGTAGGGCTGGATGGAGTAGATCGTCGTTCCGTGCGAGCTGGTGTAGGAGCCGTGATACGCGCAGTAGGAGAGGCGCGGGCCGCCGCACGAGGTGCTCCGGCCGCTCGACGAATAGGAGGAGCTCGGGATGACGACCTCATAGATCGTGCTGGAGTTGTAGGTGTGAGTCGTCAGGTACTTGGTGACCTCGGCCTGCACCTTGGCGTCGGTGGCGTTGGTCGGCGGCGCCGTGGTGTCGAACATGTCCGCCGTGCCCGCGCCGAGGCTGGTCTGCAGGGCCCCGTACTGCGTGATGGTCTTGTACTCGGGCGTAGTGCCGTACTGGTTGCGGAAGGCCTGCAACGCCGCGGCATACGCGAAATCGGGGGATGCGGCATTGCTGAAGCTCGGACCCCAGAAGATGTAGACCAGCCGGGCCTGCGCGAGCACACCGCCGCCATGATTGGTGACGTTGGACTTGGTGGGCAGGTGCGCGACGCCGCGCGCCGGGGTGTATACGACGTGATCCGCGTCCGCGAACGGCTTGTCGGCGGCAAACGCGGAAACGGCCATCAGGCCGCACGACAGCGCCAGAACGCACTTCACAGCTCTGCTCTTCATTGCATTCTTCCTCCAAATACCGAAAGTGACGCCGCCAGGGCGGGACGAGCTCTCCCCATGAGAGCCGTGGCCTGGAGGCAACGGGGTACGAGAAAGCGAGATTTCGCCTCTCGAGAGCGGCTGGATGGAGCGGGAATCTGCAAAAGATCTACGCATAGCGAGGAGGAGCGCGCACGGGAACCGGCCGAGCCGGCTTTCCCTGGATGGATCTCTATAGGTCAGAGTGCAGGTAACCGAGAAAAGCGAGCCGGCGGGAGAAAACTTCAGAAAAAAGCAAGAGCCCCGGCGTTTTCCCTGCCGGGGCTCTCCGTCAACCAGAGCTGGGCTCGGCTGTCTGTTTAGCGGGTGCGGACGCAGCCGCCGTTGGCGTTCGACCACTCGTACTGGTAGGCGTAGCCGTTGGTGCCGATGAAGGGCGTGGGCGACCAGGCGCACTTGTCGTCGGCCTCTTCGCCGGTGGTGCCGTCCCACCAGCCGTTGACCGGATCGGTCACCGCTTCGCGGGTCTCGTGGCAGACGAAGTGCTCGGCGTTCTGCACGGCCGACCAGCCGGAGACCTTGCAGCCGCTGCAGCTCGGGTAGGGCTCGATGGAGTACTTGACGGTGCCGGAGCTGCCGCTGTACGAACCGTGGTAGGCGCAGTAGGCCAGGCTCGGGCCGCCGCAGGAGGTGCTGGAGCCGCTCGAGGAGTACGAGGAGCTCGGGATCACGACCTCATAGATCGTGCTGTTGTTGAAGGCGCCGTGGCCCGACAGGTAGCGGTTCACTTCGGAGTGGACCGTGGAGTCGGTGACGTTGGTCGGCGGGTTCGAGGTGTCGAACCAGTCGGCGGTTCCCGAGCCGAGGTTCGACAGTTGGATGCCGGAGTACTGCGTGATGGTGTTGTACTCACCGGTCGTGCCGAACTGATTGCGGAACGCCTGCAGGGTGCGGGCGTACGAGTAATCGGCGGACGCCGCGTTGTTGAAGTTCGGTCCCCAGAAAATGAAGACCACCTTGGCCGAGGTGAGCACACCGCCGCCATGGTTCGTGATGTTGGACTTCATGGGGAGCTGGGCCGCGCCCTTGATCGGCGCGTAGATGACGTGGTCCGCGTCCGCGAACGGCTTCTCGGCGGCGAAAGCGTTGACGGCCAGCAATCCGCAAGACAGGGCCAACATGTACTTCATACCTCTGATCCGCATTACGTGTTTCCTCCGAAGACCGACAGTTGGGCCTCCAGGTCGTCGCCAGCTCTCCCTATGAAAGCTGCGACCCTGGGGCAAGGGTACCGAGACAGTGCGATTTTCCCGTCTCGTGAACGGCCGGATGAAGTCAGCTCCGCGAACGATCCGTACATAACGAAGTAGAACCTCTCAGCTCGGCGAAACCGCTGAACCGGCTCGCCAACTGGCCTGGAGTGCTGCCCTATAAGACCCCGGTGCGGGTGGCCACGAAAAGCGAGCCTGGGTGGAAAAGATCTTTTTCACCGCGCTCCCCCCACCGAGGGAGGGGGGTCTCCCAGCTAAGACGAGGGGTATTCCCGCGAGGGAGAAGGGTCTCCCAACTAGGACGAGGGGTATTCCCGCGAGGGAGAGGGGTCTCCCAACTAGGACGAGGGGTATTCCCGCAAGGGAGAGGGGTCTCCCAACTAGGACGAGGGGTATTCCCGCTGGGGAGAGGGGTCTCCCAACTAAGACGAGGGGTATTCCCGCGAGGGAGAAGGGTCTCCCCAATGAGCGAAGGGCCCGGAACTTCGGGTGCACTACACTAGCGGTCGCCCAGGCGCCGAAACCTTCGGCACCGGTGATCACCTTCGAGAAGAACGCGGTCGTGGTGACCGGCTTGACCGTCAAAGGACAGGCCGTGCTCTTCGCAGAGGCGCGGGAGCTCGCCGAGGATGACGTCGCCACCCTGGTGCGCCGCTCCCAGGTGCTGACCGATGACGACGGCGACGGCACGGTGCGGCTCGACCTCGGGAAGGAGGTGCCCCTCCGTTCGGTCTGGGTGGTGGTGGACTTCGCGACCGGCCAGGTGGCTGTGGCGGCGCCGGAAGGGTTTCCGTTGCGCTTGGTGAGCTGGCAGGGACAGGGGATCGAGCGTGGAGCCAGCCGCTCGGACCGCGTGGAGGACGCCCGCACGTTCGCCGAGGTCCTGCTGGTGCGCCCTGGTGTGGGGGCCTGGCAGCTCACTGTGGGGGACGGCAGCAGCAGCGACGACGACGGCGCCGCGGACGGCAGGATCGCCGCCGCCCTCGACCGGATGGCTCCGGTCGCCGGCACGACGCCACCGCCGGTGCGCTTCGATCCCAAGGACGTGGTGGTGCTGATCGATCCCAACCGGATGGAGCTCACGGTCGTCCAGGCCGGCAATCCGACCGCCGCGCGGGCGGTGGCGCGATGAGCCGCCGCGCGCTCGGTTTCCTCCTCGTCGCCGGTCTTCTCGCCGCGACAGCCCGGCCGGCCGCCGCGCAGGAACATCCGAACACGGCCCGCGGCTTCAACGCAGGTTTCGGCGGCGGCGACGTCGACAGCGTCAATCCATTCAACGGCAACCTGGTGATCCATATCCCGATCGGACAGGCCTACAAGGTCAACGGGCATCTCGGGTATCAGCTCAGCCTGATCTACAACAACAACGTCTGGGATTACCAGAAGCGCGACGACATGACCACCGGCCAGACCTACACACAGGCGATCCCCAACCGGACGGCCAACGCCGGCCTCGGCTGGACGGTCTCTCTCGGCCGCCTGAACCCTCCCACCTCGCTCGACGTCGACACCTCTCGCCCGGCCTACCTGAGCCCGGACGGTGCGCTCCATACCTTCTACCCGACGCTGCACGAGGGGGATGCCACGGTGTCCGGAGTGCAGTTCACGCGCGACGGCACCTACCTGCGCTACAAGGCGGCGACGAGCGAGATCGAGTTCCCCGACGGGACGGTGCATCACTTCAACGCCGCCGGCTTTCCGGACCAGATCCACGACCGTTTCACCAATCAGGGCGCCTTCACCAATCAGATCGGCATCGACTACACCAATCCAAGCCTGTGGGCGATCAGCGACGGCTTCCGGATCCAGAAGGTCTGGTTTCGGAATGTTCTGGGCTTCCAGGTGGTGGACCGCATCGAGCTAACCGCGTTCGGAACCGGTATACCGGCAACCTGGAAGTTCCGCTACAACACCGACGACGCCATCCCGTATCAGGTGATCGGCTGCAAGAATACCGATCCCTTGAATCCCCAGACAGTGCCGCTGCTCACCCAGGTGCTGCTGCCGGACGGCTCGACCTACAAGATGGCCGCCGCCGACTACGGCACCCAGTTCAATCCGCCCTGCGACGCCGGCATGCTCAAGGGGATGAC
>DASWQX010000242.1:0-12135 GCA_036403495.1 Thermoanaerobaculia bacterium | reverse complement strand
CCTCGACCATTTTGCGAAAATCTCCGAAGGGCCCGGATGACGGCCATGGCCCGTCCTGACACCCGCTCCACCTGGAGCCCGCTGCGGCACACGATCTTCCGCTGGCTCTGGATCGCCAGCGTCGCCTCGAACATCGGCACCTGGTTCCAGAACGTGGGCGCGTCGTGGATGATGACGACGCTCAGCCCGTCGCCGACCCTGGTGGCGCTGGTCCAGGCCGCCACCAGCCTGCCGATGTTCCTGCTCTCGCTCCCCTCCGGCGCCGTCGCCGACGTGCTCGACCGCCGCCGCCTGCTGCTGATCACCCAGACCTGGATGACCATCGCCGCCTTCGGCCTCTGGGCGTTCACGGCGGCCCACGCCACCACTCCCTGGATACTCCTCACGTTTACCTTTCTGCTCGGCCTTGGCGCGGCGCTGAACGGTCCGGCCTGGCAGGCGAGCATCCCGGAGATGGTGCCGCGGGAGGACCTCCCGGCCGCAGTGACCCTGGGAAGCATCGGCTTCAACATCGCCCGCGCGGCCGGCCCCGCGCTGGCCGGACTGGTGGTGGCCGCGGCCGGCCCCGCCGTCACCTTCCTGGTCAACGCCATCTCGTTCCTCGGCGTCCTGGTCGTCCTCTTCTTCTGGCGCCGGCCGGTCGAGGAGGCGATGCTGCCGGCCGAGCGGATCTGGGGAGCGATGACCACGGGCCTGCGCTACGTGCGCCACGCGCCCGAGGTGATCGCTCCGATCGTGCGCGGCTGCGTCTTCGTCTTCTGCGGCGCCTCGCTCTGGGCGCTGCTGCCGCTGGTGGCCGCCCACAAGCTCAAGGCGGGCCCGGAGGGATACGGCCTGCTGCTCGGCGCCCTCGGCGTCGGCGCGGTGGCGGGGGCCATCGCCCTCCCCCATCTCAAGCGGGACAACTCGATGGACGCCGTGGTCGCGGGGGCCACCCTGATCTTCGCGGGAGCGACGGCGGCGCTCGCCTACGTCCCTTCCTTCTGGCTGCTGATGGTGGCGATGCTCCTCGCCGGCGGCGCCTGGCTGTCGCTCCTTTCCAGCCTCAACGTGGCGGTGCAGACGGTGGTTCCCTCGTGGGTGACCGGCCGCGCCCTCTCCGTCTACATGCTCGTCTTCTACGCCGGCCTCGCCGGCGGCAGCGCCCTCTGGGGGATCGTCGGCGAGCACCTCGGCATCTCGCGGGCACTCCTGATCTCGGCCATCGGCATGGTGGTGGGGCTCGCCGCGACGTTCCGCATCCACATCCGCTCGGGCGAGGGGCTGAACCTCGCGCCCTCGCGCCAGTGGCCGGCCCCGGTGGTGACCCACGACCTCGAGCACGACCGCGGGCCGGTGCTGGTGACGGTGCGCTACCGGGTCGACCCCGCCCGCGCTGCGGAATTCACCGCCGCGATGCGCGACGTCAGCCGCATCCGCCGCCGCGACGGCGCCCTGCAGTGGGGGCTGTTCGTGGACTCCGCCGATCCCACCCTCCACACCGAGGTCTTCCTGGTCAGCTCCTGGATCGAGCACCTGCGCCAGCACGAGCGCGTGACCCACGCCGACACCGACCTCCAGGACCGCGCCCGCGCCTTCCACCTCGGCCCCGAGCCGCCGGAGATCCAGCATCTGATCGCCGATCCGGTGCGGGGACGATAATTCGCCCTGGAACGCGCATGAAGAGGCATATGAGCTCCATCCGCGTCTCGACGGCCATTCGTATCGCCCTGTCGGGCATCTGCCTCGCCGGGATCGTTCTCGCCCCGCGGTCCGCCAGGGCCGGCGAGGTCCCCCACCTGCTGGCGGATGTCGACCGGGAGCCGGCGAGCCCCGCCTCGCTCGACCTCACGGCGCAGCCCTCCGGCTTCTTCACGCTCGGCGGCCGGCTGCTGTTCTCGACCGTCAACCGCAATTCCGCGGACGAGGGGATCCTCTGGAGCACGGACGGCGCGGCGGCCGGGACGGTCCAGGTCTCCTCCTCGCTCTGCTCCAACCCCTGTGGCGGGATGACCGCCCTGGGCGTCTGGCGCGGCCTCGGGTTCCTCCTCACCTATCCGGAGAACGGATATCCCAAGCTCTGGCGCACGGACGGCACTCCCGCCGGGACGGCCCTCCTGCGCAATGCGATCGGCGAGCCTCAATATTATTTCGACCTCTTCAGCTCTCCCGAGCTCGGCGCCGTCTATTTCACGGGCTATACCAACGACCGGGGCTACGGGCTCTGGGTGAGCGACGGGACCCCCGCCGGCACCCGGGAGCTCCTGGGGGCGGACGGCGCTCCCCTCCCACTCGCGAGCGGTTTCACGGTCTGGAAGGGGAAGCTCTATTTCATTGCGTTCCGCAGCGACGGCACGGCCGAGCACCAGGAAAGCGCCCTCTGGAGCACCGACGGCACCGTGGCGGGGACCCGGTTCGTCGCCGACTTCGCGGGAGGGAGCCGCCTCGTGGCGACCCCGTCCCACCTCTTCTTCAACGCGGGCGCGAACGGGGAGGACCTCTGGGTGACCGACGTCGCCCCCGGGAGCGCTCATCGCCTGCTGGACCTCGATCCGCCCCTGTGCTCCCCGCCACCCGACTCCGAGTGCGCCGATCCCGACGTCGTCTCGATGTTCGCGTCCGGGGACGCCCTCTACTTCAAGGCCCAGCGGCCCGGCCACGGAGCGGAGATCTGGCGCAGCGACGGCACCGAGGCGGGGAGCCGGCCGGCGATCGAGCTCCCCCCCGGCGTCGGGCCGATCGGCGACCTCCGCCGGCTCGGCGAAAAATGGATCTTCTCCGCCTCCCCAGGAGGGATCTGGACGGCGGACGGCGATCTCGCCCAGGCCGCTCCCCTGACCGGCTGCGATGGTGGAGCCTGTCCGGCCATCGCGTTCTTCCTCGCCAGCCCCGGCGCCGGCAAGTGGCTCTTCGCCAGCGACGATCCAGTCCATGGCGTCGAGCCCTGGGTCACCGACGGCACGGGCCCCGGCACCCGGCTCCTGGCGGACACCTGCCCGGGCTCCTGCTGGGGGCTCAGCGCGGAAGATCTGCCGGGGTCGGCCGTTCCCAGCCCCTACGGCGGGATCTACCTGCGAACTCGTGACAGCTCCAGCGAAAGCTTCAGCCCGGATCGCGGGCTCTGGTTTACCGACGGTACGCCGGAGGGGACCCGCCGGGTGGCGGAGAGCACCGAGGGGGTAGGCTTCCTGAACGGCCTGGCCTGGTACGGCAGGGTGAGCCCGAAGGCGGGCTCCGCCGAGCTCTGGCGGACGGACGGCGCTCTCGCCGGCGCCAAGCGGGCCGCCGTGCTGCGGAAGCTTGCCGCGGGCTCTTCATCCGTCCTCCTGCCGTCCCTCGACGGTCTCCGGTTCCTCGCGGACGAGGGCGGCGGCATCCACCGCCTTTGGACGAGCGACGGCACGCCCGAAGGGACCTCCCCCCTCTCCGACTTCGAGCTGGCGCCGCCGCGAGCCCTGGGAGAGAGCTTCTCCGCGCGGCTCGGCGGCCTTGCGTTCTTCGACGTGATCAAGGAGGACGCGTCCGGCGCCAAGACCGAGCTCTGGCGCAGCGACGGCACGCCGCGGGGGACGCGCGGCATTCTGACGCTCGGTCCGCGTTCGATCTATCCCATCAGCGCCGTCTGGGGCGACCGCCTCCTGTTCTCCGTGATCGAGGCCCGGCATGGCTGCTCTCTCTGGACCAGCGACGGCACGGCGGCGGGCACGCGCCAGATCCTGCCAGCCCTCCCCGGCGTGCGGTGCCCCACGGTGCTCGCCTCCTTGAACGCGTCCCAGATCCTGTTCGTGGCCCGGATCGAAACCCCTCGCGATCCTGTGGCCCAGATCTTCATCTCCGACGGCACCGTGGCCGGCACCCGCCAGATTACCGATCTCCACGGCACCCGCCAGCCCCTCGACGACGTGCCCGTCCGGCTCGGCGACACGATCTTCTTCCGGATCGACAACCCGGACGGCAGCCCGGAGCTCTGGCGCACCGACGGCACGCCCGCGGGGACACGGCGGGTCGACGATCTGTCTGCCGTGAGCCCTCCCTACGCGTTCCAGGGCGCCCTGTATTTCGTCGCCTATTCTTCCGCGATCGGACAAGGAGGCCTGTTCCGGCTCCCTCCCCACGCCTCTCCCCGGCTCCTGGAGAGCCAATTCCTGGCTGACCCGCCAACGATCTTCGCTCCCGCGGGGGACCGGCTCCTCTTCACGGGCCAGGACGAGGAGCGCGGGATCGAGCTCTGGACGACCGACGGCACTCCCGCGGGAACGCGCCTGGTACGAGACCTGAGGCCGGGCCCCGGCTCCTCGCGGCCCGGCGGGCTGACGTCCGCCGGGGACCGGGTCTTCTTCAGCGCCGACGACGGCACGCACGGCCGCGAGCTCTGGGAGAGCGACGGCACGCCCGAGGGAACCCGGATGGTGGCGGACCTGGCGCCGGGAGGCTATTCGTCCATCCCCGACCCATCGACCCTCGCCGTCTCCAACGGCTTTCTCTTCTTCACCGCGGACGACGGCCAGACCGGCATCGAGCCCTGGGCCTTGCGGCTGGAGCCCTAGGTCAACGGGCCTCCGGCGCGCCAGAGACACCGAGGACGGCAGAAACATGAATGAAAAGCTTTCCAATCCCGGACTCCTGGCGTCCCTGCTGTCCCTGGCGTCCCTGCTGTCTCTTTTCGCTTTCCCCGCCGCGGCCGCCGAAGTCCCCTACCCGCTGGCGGATATCAACCAGATCCCCGATTCGCCCGACTCGGCGGCGCTCGGGGCGGAGCCGGTCGATTTTTTCAATCTCGGCGGCCGGCTGCTGTTCTCGACGGCGGGACCCAACTCGGACGAGGGGATTCTCTGGAGCACGGACGGAACCGCCGGCGGCACGGTCCAGGTCAGCTCGTCGCTCTGCCCATCGCGCTGCCGGAGGATCAGGCCGCTGGCGACCTGGAACGGCATCACCCTCCTGAGCGTCACCAGCGGTGAGGCCGAAACGACCTCCCTGGCGCGGACGGACGGCACCGCCGCCGTCACCTTCCCGCTGGCCGATCCCGCTGACGGCGAGCCGTTGATGGGCGTCGGGGCCGTCTATGCGCCGGCGGGTGCCGGCGTCCTTCTCTTCGCGGCCTGCCCAGCCTCCAGCGGCTGCCGGCTCTGGCGGAGCGACGGCACCCATGCCGGCACCGCGGTGTTCCTCGCCGCCGGCGGCCGGCCGTTCGAAGGTCCGCACGCCTTCGCCCTCCAGGGGGGCCGGGTCGCGTTCGTCGCCTATCACCCCGACGACTCCGCCGAGGGCGTGTGGATCACCGACGGCACGCCGGGGGGCACGGTCCGGCTCGCGGACATCCGGGAGTCTGACTCCACGCAAGGCATCCTGCTCTCGACGCCCTCCCACCTATTCTTCGCCTCGGGCCCGACCGGCGAGGACCTCTGGGCGACCGACGGCACGCCCGGCCACGCCCGGCGGCTCGCCGATTTCCCGCCGGTCCAATGCACGCCGCCACCCGTCACCTGCGACACCCCCGATGTCGAGTCGCTCTTCGTCTCCGGCGACGCGGCCTATCTCGTGGCCCACCGCCCGCACCACGGCACGGAGATCTGGCGGAGCGACGGAACCGTGGCGGGGACCGGGCCGGTCTTCGAGCTGCCAGCGGGGCTGTTTCTGGCCGCGCCACCCCAACGTCTGGGCGAGCGATGGCTGCTCTCCGTCAATTCCAGCCAGCAGCAGCGGGCGTTCCTCTGGACCGCGGACGCGGGCTTCGCCCGAGCGGCGCCCCTGACCGGCTGCGGCGGCGGTGGTTGTCCCAGCTTCGCCGGCTTCCTCGCTCCGCCGTCGAACGGACCCCAGCTCTTCGCCGGCACGGATGGAGGTCATGGGATCGAGCCCTGGATCACCGACGGCACCGCCGCCGGCACCCGGCGTCTCGCGGACACCTGTCCCGGTCCCTGCTCGGGGCTTCGCTTCGACTACACCCTCTTTCCGATCGTCTTCCCCGGCCCGGCACGACCTATTTCCGGGCTTTTCCCAGCGCGGACGCGCCCAACGGGGGCGACCAGCTCTGGGTCACCGACGGCACCCCGGCGGGGACCCATCAGGCCGCCGGGCACGTCTCCGACGTAGGGATCCTGAACGGCCGGACCTATTTCGGGGCCGGCCATCTGAGGCGCCCCGCCTCCGAGCTCTGGAGCACGGACGGCACTCCCGGGGACGTCCAGAGGGTCGCCGTGCTGAGGCGGTTCGCGCCGGGCTCCTTCCCGCGCTTCCTGCCCTTCCAGGGCGGCGCTCTCTTCCTGGCCGGCGAAGGCCCCGAAGGCACCCTTAGGCTCTGGGCGAGCGACGGCACGCCGGCGGGAACCGCCGAGCTCCTCGGTTTCGCGCCGGGCTCCGGCCGGCGCCTCCCCCTGCCCGCCGGCTCCCCCATCCTGCTGGCCCCGCTGACCCCCGCCTTCTCCATCCCGCTGAATCTCACCCCCGTGGGAGACCGGCTGCTCTTCGCCGCCCAGGACCCGGAGCACGGCACCGAGCTCTGGACGACCGACGGGACGTCCGAGGGGACTCACCTCCTGGCGGACCTCCAGCCCGGCGCCGGCTCGTCGAACCCCCAGGACTTCACCGCCGCCGGCAACCTCCTCTTTTTCAGCGCCGACGACGGCACTTTCGGGCGCGAGCTCTGGGAGAGCGACGGCACGCCTGAGGGGACCCGGCGGGTGTCGGACATCGCCCCGGGCGGCTTCTCGTCTCTATTCGGATTCCCCTTCCAGCCGGTGGCCTCGAACGGATTCCTCTTCTTCGTGGCCGACGACGGCCAGACCGGTCTGGAGCCCTGGGCGCTGCGACTGGAGCCTTAGAGGTTGTCTGGAAAGTGGCTGAAGCCGGCTCACAAGGCGGCCGGAGGGTTTGAGCCTCCTTCAGGAGGCTTTTTGGTTGAAGCGTAGCCCGGGCATTGATGCCCGGGCGGACCCATGGCGCCACGACCCACTGCCTGTCGGTCCTACGCCGCCTCCACCGTCCCCCCGCGCCGGACCGTCTCCAGCCGGCCGGCCAGCTCGCGCACCATCCCCGCGGTGACCTCCTCGCGCCGGGCCGCCTCCTGGAAGAGCAGCACGGCGGCCAGGGCCTCGCGGTGGACGTCCTGAGCCTCGAAGAGTTTCACCATCTCCTCCGCGAGCGGCAGCACGTCCGCCGTCCGCCCTTCCTTCAGATAAAGGAGCGCGAGATCGAGGGACGCCATCGCGGCGTCGTACCCGTTCCCCTGCCGCATGAAGCCGTCCCGGGTTTCGCGGAAGAAGCGCTCCGCCTCCGCCGTCTCCCCCAAACCGGCGGCGATCTTCCCGCGAAGCCAGGAGAGCCGGAGCTGCGTCCAGGGCTCCGGTTGACGCCGGTAGAGATCCTCGTCCGCCGCCACCAGACCGGCCGCCTGCGCGAACCGCTCCGCCTCGGCGAGATAGAGGGCCAGGTTGTGACGGCCCATGAGGTACAGGCGCGGCTCCTCCTCCGACGACAACCCCTCCAGGGCGGCTTCTGTGGTCTCGATCGCCTGTCCGAATCGGCCCTGCTGGAAAAATAGAGCTCCAAGCGTGCAGAGGGCCCGGGCGGTATCCACTGAGGCACCGCTGATCCGGAACAGCATCGCCGCGCGAGTCAGCAAAGCCTCCGCCTCGTCGAACCGGCGCTGGTCCTTCCGCAGCGAGCCCTCCAGATGATCGATCTGGGCCAGCACGAGAGGATCGGTGACCCCCTCGTGGCCGACGAGATAGCGGACGTACTGAAAATGCTCACCCGCCCGGCGCAGCTCGCCGCCGGCCCGGCAGGCATTCGCCATTTGAGAGGACGCGAGGGCGAGCAAGGAGAACGTATCCGGATGGTCCGGCGAGCGCTGGACGACGGCGCGGGCGATCTCAGCCAGATCGTACCCCTCCCGTGGATCGGCCGGAGTCAGCCGGCGGCTCTCCTCGATCAGCCGCTCGGCGAGGACGGGACCCCGGAATCGGCTGCGGGCTCGGGCGATGCGCGCGAGACGCTCCTCCGGAGGGATCGCGAGGAGCTCCTTCAGATCCCGCTCGGCCTCCCGGCTCCGCTTCAGGAGATCTGAAGCATGCCGGCCGAGCGCGGCGGGGAGCGCCTGGAGGACGAATTCATAGCCGGCCTCGGACGTCCGCTCTTCCCGCCACGCCTCCATCTCCCGCCGGCAGACGGGACAGAGGCTCTCCAGGTGATGGGCCTCGATCTGGGCCAGGGCGCGCTCGGACAGCTCGCCGCGAGCCACCGCACGGAGAAGCTCGCGAGTGATGTGGATGTCGCTCAATCGATCCGGTTTCCCTCGAAAAGGCTCTTTGACAGGTAAGTCTTCCGAAACCCCCATTTCGTGACACCCCGGAACAAAAATCGTGCCGGCGGAGCCAAAAAAGCCCGCCGGCACCGGACGCCTACCCGTTCGGGTCCATCTCCGGCCCCAGCGCATCGCACGGCGCCGAAGACCCCGAGCAACCGGGCGGAACCGGCCGGCCCGTGAGGCCATTCGGATCCATCTCCGGCCCTAGCTTCGCCAGCCAACCCGCCGGCACCACCCATCGCACCGCCATCCGCCACACCGCCGCCAACCCCCGCCCCTCGCCCCGCCGTCCGCTCACCCGCCCCCCCGCCATCGCCGGCAGGGAAACCAGCATCAGCATCAAGACCAGAACGACACGACGCCAACCCCTTCGCTGCGCCATACACCCTCCTCCAGGAAATCGCCGCCCTTGCCGCCCGGAGTTGGGCGGGTGGGACCTCCTGAAAGAAAAGGTGCGGGGACCCCGTGTCCGAGGAAGCGCGCCAATCCACACCGGCCACCCAACGCGCCTGCGTCCAGACACACCCCTGAATCCCACTCGCCAATTCGGCATGGATGTCTACCGTCGCGGCGGCGGTAAGGACCGCCCGGCGGTGCCTCACCACCGCCGTGACGGTGGAGACGTCGGATCTGGCGGTGCTCACCCCCGCCGGAGAGGACCTGCCGCCCCTACCGGGGCTCCGGGATTTGTGGGCGCCACGGTTCCCGGACCTCGTCCGGGCTAATTCCTGACGCCCCTGCGGGGCTACCTACTTTCGAGACACCCTCTTAGAGGCCCATCTCCCCCCGCTCCTTCCCCAGGGCGGCGTCGAGGTTGACGGCGGCGCTGATCACGGCGAGGTGGGTGAAGGCCTGGGGGAAGTTCCCCAGCGCCTCGCCGCGCAGGCCGGTCTGCTCCGAGTAGAGGCCGAGGTGGTTGGCGTAGCCGAGCATGCGCTCGAAGGTGAGGCGCGCCTCCTCCAGCATCCCGGGCCGGGTCCAGCCGGCGCGGGTCAGCGCCTCCACCAGCCAGAAGGTGCACATGTTGAACGTTCCCTCGTCGCCGGGGAGGCCGTCGATGCCGTGCGCGGCGTTGTAGCGGTAGACCAGGCTGTCGGAGACCAGCCCTCCCTGGTCCGGGCGGCGGCGGATGGCGTCCAGCGTCGTCAGCATCCGCGGATCGTTCGGCGCCACGAAGAAGACCAGGGGCATCAGCAGGCTGGAGGCGTCGAGCCATTCGCCGTCGAAGGTCTCGACGAACGATTTCAGCTTCGGGTTCCAGCCGCGGGCCATGATCGCCTCGTAGATCTCGTCGCGCGTGCCGAGCCAGCGGTCGCGGTCGACGGGGAAGGAGCGCTGGTCGGCCAGCCGCAGCCCGCGGTCCATCGCCACCCAGCACATCAGCTTCGAGTAGACGAACTGCTGGCGGCCGCCGCGCACCTCCCAGATCCCCTCGTCGTCCCGCGTCCAGTTGTCGCCCACGTAGTGGAGCAGGTCGCGCAGATGGAGCCAGGTGTCGTAGGAGATCGGCGAGGCGTGCTTGTTGAAGAGGTAGACCGAGTCCATCAGCTCACCGTAGATGTCGAGCTGGAGCTGATCGACGGCGCCGTTGCCCACCCGCACCGGGCGCGAGCCGCGGTACCCATCGAGATGGTCGAGCGTGACCTCGGTCAGGTCGCGCCGGCCGTCGATGCCGTAGACGATCTGCAGCCCCTCCTCCCGCGTCGCCTCGGAGCAGCGGGCGTCGAGCCAGCCCATGAAGGCGGTGGCCTCCTCGGCGAAGCCGATGCGCAGCAGGGAGTAGAGGGTGAAGGCGGCGTCGCGGATCCAGGTGTAGCGGTAGTCCCAGTTGCGCACGCCCCCCGGATGCTCGGGCAGGCTGCACGTGGGGGCCGCCACGATCGCGCCGGTCGGCTCGAAGGTGAGCAGCTTGAGCATCAGGGCCGAGCGGTGGACCATCTCGCGCCAGCGGCCGTGATAGGTGGACGCCGAGATCCAGCGGCGCCAGAAGTCCACCGTCGCCTTGAACAGCTCCTCCGTCTTGCCGGCCGAGAGAGGCGCGACGGCCTCGGTCCCCTTGTCGATCGGGCGCAGGGCGAAGGTCGCGCACTCCCCCTCGCGCAGGGGGAGCTCGGCGGCGACCCCGCGCTCATCCTTCCGCAGCGGCACCTCGGTGGCGAGCCGCAGGCTTAAGGCCGCCGAGTGAAAATCCGCGCCCCGGCCCGGATCGATCACCGTCTCGTGCGCCGCCCGCGCGTAGTCGAAGGCGGGGTGGCAGCGCACCTGGAACGTGAGGCAGCCGCGCACCACGCGCACCCGGCGGATCAGGTGATCGCGCCAGTCGTCCGCGCCTCCCCCGCCGACCGGCATGAAGTCCTCGATCTCCCCCACCCCGTCCGCTGACAGGAAGCGGGTGACCAGCACGTTGGTCTCCGGCCAGTAGAGCTGCTTGGTGGCCGCGCCGTCCCCCACCGGAACGATCTCGAACCGCCCCCCCTTCCCCTCGTCCAGGATCGCCGCGAACACGCTCGGCGAATCGAAGTAGGGAACGCAATACCAGTCGATCGACCCATGCTTCCCCACCAGCGCCGCGGTGCGCATGTTGCCGATGACGCCGTAATCCTCGATCGGTGCGTAAGTCACGCCCCTCCCTGGTGCAACTTGCGCGCCGGAGGGGCGTTCCTTTGACACGAACCTCGTGATCTCCTAAGATCGTGCCATGAAGAATGTGACCGTAGCCCTGGAAGAAGAGGTCGCTCTCTGGGTGCGGGTTCGGGCCGCGGAACAGAACCAGAGCGTCTCACGCTACCTCGCGGAGATGCTCCGGAAGCAGATGGCCGAAGATAAGGCCTACGACGAGGCCATGGGCCGATTCCTCGCGCGCAAGCCCTCCAGGATCACCGATTCCGAGACTTACCCTTCTCGCGAGAGCCTCTATGAACGCCCCGGTCTTCGTTGACACGAACGTCCTGCTCTATCGCCACGACAAATTCAAACCCGAGAAACAGCAGGCGGCCGAAACATGGTTGGCGCATCTCTGGCAAACTCGTAGCGGGCGCGTAAGCACTCAGGTTCTTCAGGAGTTCTACCTCAACGCGACTCAGAAACTGAAGCCTGGGCTGGATCGAAAGGCGGCTCGACAAGAGGTCATGGACCTCTCTGTCTGGCATCCAATTCCCGTCGACTTCCAGGTCATCGCGGAGGCCTGGGATCTCCAGGACCGCTACCAACTCTCGTTCTGGGATTCACTGATCGCTGCCGCGGCCCGGCTTGCCGGATGCCGGTTTCTTCTGACTGAAGATCTTCAGCACGATCAAGATTTGAACGGCGTCCGCGTTCTCAGTCCGTTCATCGCCCGCCCGAGCTCGTTCCCATAGCTCATGAGGCTCCGAGGGCTTGCGGACCGCCGGCGGCTTGCCCACCAGCGCCGCGGTCCGCATGCTGCCGATGACCGTAGTCTTCGATCGGTGCGTAAAGCCACTCCTCCTCCTTGCCCAGGCTCTTGCCCGATTCGTTGGGAAAAGGCTGCAACTTGCGCGCCGGATGTATCTCAACCGTCAGTCTTCGACGGTTCCAGCCAGAAACGATCAGGCAGTTGCCAATACTCGCCACCCGAGACGAAACGACAGCTAATACCCGCTGCCGGAGACTGTCTTTCATTCTCAGCCGCCTGCCCAGCGGCACCATAGGAAGTGAAAGAGACGCCAGGATGGCAGGTCTGGCCAGGGTCGACGGCGAACACAGTGTAAATGAAGGTCTTCCCCCAACCGTCCTTGGCGGTATGGGCGACCGCCGGAGAGGTCGTGGGTAAACACCATTCATTGCCAGGGTGGTTTCGTGGGTCGTTCTTCAGGTTCTGACACAGCTCG
>DASWQX010000241.1:0-4988 GCA_036403495.1 Thermoanaerobaculia bacterium | reverse complement strand
GTGGACTTCCTGAAATCCCGTCAGGTCACGGCGCTGTTCACCAGCCTGGTCTCGAACAGCGGGGCCGAGAACGAGACGGAGCTCGGGGTGTCCTCGCTGATGGACACCTGGCTCTCGCTGCGCAACCTGGAGAGCAACGGCGAGCGCAACCGCGGCCTCTACGTGCTGAAGTCGCGCGGCATGAGCCACTCGAATCAGATCCGCGAGTTCGTGCTGACCGACCAGGGGGTGGAGCTGGTGAACGTCTACCTGGGGGCGGAGGGGGTGCTGACCGGCTCGGCGCGGCTCAACCAGGAAGCGCGGGAGCGGGCCGAGTCCGCGGCGCGCCAGGACGAGGTGGAGGCGCGGCGCCGCCGGCTGGCCCGCCGCCGGATCGCCCTGGAGGCCCAGATCGCCAGCCTGCGTGCCGAGCTCGAGGGCGATGAGGAGGATCTGGAGAAGCAGGCGCAGGAGACGACGTCGCGGGAGGACGAGCTGCGGACCAACCGCGAGGCGATGGCCTCGGCCCGCCATGCCGATACCGGTGGTACCCTGAAGGAGCGTCCATCGATTGAGAAAAGACTTGAGCGCGGCATCCCAGGTGGGAGTGACGCCACGACGAGCCGGAGACAATCATCGTGAGTGTTGACGCCAAGAAATGGAACCTCCGTCTGTATGTCGCGGGGCAGACCCCCAAGTCGATCGTCGCGCTCGCCAACCTCAAGCGGATCTGCGACGAGCACCTGGAGGGCGGCCAGTACGAGATCGAGGTGATCGACCTGATGGAGAACCCGCAGCTCGCCCGGCGGGATCAGATCGTGGCGATCCCGACCCTGGTGCGGGAGCTCCCTTCGCCCCTCAAGCGGATCATCGGCGACCTCTCCAACACCGAACGGGTGCTGGTGGGCCTGGACGTGACGCCCCGGACCTGAAGGATTTCGAAGCGCCATTTCCCAACAGGCTCGAAAATTGCACCCTTTCTTCCGATTACCATGGACGAATCGCGGATCGGAGCTGAAGACGATGCGGACCTCACCGTCCTCGCGTCCGGCTCCGACGAGCCCGTGTTCCTCCTGCGGCTCTATGTGACAGGCAAGACTCCGAACTCCCTGCGCGCGATCTCGATGATCCGGGAAGTGTGCGAGGAGTGCCTCAACGGGCGCTATCAGCTCCAGGTTGTCGACATCTATCAGCAGCCGGCGCTCGCCGAGAAGGACCACATCCTGGTGGCGCCGACGCTGGTCCGGAAGGCGCCGGGACCGCTGCGGCGGCTGATCGGGAACCTCGCCAATCGGGAACGGATCCTCGCGGGCCTCGGGTTGCAGCAGGCCGCCGGAGGATGAAACCGGGAGTAAGCGGATCGATGAGCGATGAGAACCTGCTGACGGCCGAGGTGGAAGATCTGCGCGCCCGCCTCGCCGAGGCCGAGGAGATGGTGCGCGCGATCCGCCGCGGCGAGGTGGACGCGCTGGTCGTCGAGGGGTCGCAGGGGGACCAGGTCTTCACCCTCAAGGGCGCCGACCACTCCTACCGGATCTTCCTCGAAGAGATGCACGAGGGCGCCGCGACGCTCACCGCCGACGGGGTCATCCTCTACTGCAACCGGCGCTTCGCGGCGATCGTCGGGACGCCGCTGGAGGACGTCATCGGCGGCTCGATCTACCGCTTCGTGCGGGAGGGCGAGCGCACCGGCCTCAACACCGTACTGACCGCCGGCCTGCGGGGAGCCGGCAAGGGCGAGCTCTCCCTGCGCAGCGGCACCACGGGCGCGGTCCCGGTCTACCTGGCGGCCAGCGCGCTGCCGCTGGAGGAGGTCGAAGCCGTCTGCCTGGTGGTGACCGACCTCACGGAGCAGAAGCGGAACCAGGAGATCGTGGCCGCCGAGAAGCTGGCGAGCTCGATCTTCGAGCACGCCACCGAGGCGATCGTGGTCTGCGACACCGCGGAGCGGGTGCTGCGCGCCAGCCTGGCGGCGCGGCGGCTGTGCGTCTGCAACCCCGTGGGCGAGATCTTCTCGGACGCCTTCCCCCTGGTCCGCGACGCGCCGGGGGAGGGTCCGGCGATCCCCTTCGCGGAGGTCTTCGCGGGGCACGTGGTGCAGGGGATCGAGGCCTCGCTGACCCTGGAGACCGGCGAGGTCTGCCGCTTCCAGGCGAGCGCCGGCCCGCTGCTCGCCCCCGACGGCGTGCTCGGCTGCGTGCTCACCCTGACCGACATCACCGCCCGCCGGCGCGCCGAGCTGGAGGTGGACCGGGCGCGCCGGGAGGCCGAGGCGGCCAACCAGGCCAAGGACCACTTCCTCGCCACCCTCAGCCACGAGCTGCGGACGCCGCTGACGCCGGTGCTCGCCGTCGTCTCCGGCCTCCAGGAGGACGCGCGGCTGCCGGAGGACGTCCGCCAACACTTGGCGATGGTGCGGCGCAACGTGGAGCTGGAGGCGCGGCTGATCGACGACATGCTCGACCTCACCCGCGTCGCCCGCGGCAAGCTGGAGCTTCGCCGCGAGACCGCGGACCTCCGGCAGGTGATCGACCACGCCCTGCAGACGGCGAGCGGTGACCTGCTGGCGAAGCGCCTGCGGCTCGTGCTCGACCTGGCCGCCGGCGATCACGCCCTCTGGGCCGACACGCCGCGTCTGATCCAGGTGTTCTGGAACCTGTTCAGCAACGCCGTCAAGTTCACTCCCCAGGGGGGCGCCATCACCGTGCGCTCGTGGCGCGAGGAGACCGCCGCGGGGCCCTTCCTCGCCATCGAGGTGGCGGACACCGGCATCGGCATCGAGCCGGACGTCCTGATCGACATCTTCGAGGCCTTCCAGCAGGGGGAGCAGGCGATCACCCGCCGCTACGGCGGCCTCGGGCTGGGGCTCGCGATCAGCAAGGCGATCGTCGAGCTGCACGGCGGCCGGCTCGACGCCCGCAGCGATGGCGCCGGGCAGGGCTCGGTCTTCTCGGTGCGGCTGCCGGTGGGCGACCTGCGCGCGAGGCCGGCGGCGGCGGACGCCGCGGCGGCGGACGCCGCGGCGGCGGACGCCGCGGCCGAGCTCCGCATCCTGCTCGTGGAGGACCATGCGGACACGGCGGCGGCGATGGCCGATCTCCTCCGCGAGATGGGCCACCGCGTCACCGTGGCCCACTCGGTGGCCGCCGGCCTGGCGGCGGCCGAAGCCTCCGCCGGCGGCATCGACCTCGTGCTCAGCGATCTCGGCCTGCCGGACGGCACCGGCCTCGACCTGATGGCCGAGCTGCACGGCCGCTACGGCGTCAAGGGGATCGCCCTCTCGGGCTACGGCATGGAGGACGACGTGCGCCGCAGCCTGGAAGCCGGCTTCGAGCGCCATCTCACGAAGCCGGTCAACCTGCAGGCGTTGCAGAGCGCGATCCAGGAGACGGCGCGAGGGGTGTAGAGGGAAAAAAGCCCCTCATCACCCCGGCCCTCTTCTCCCGTCCCTCCACCCGCCCTTCCGGGGAGAAGAGGGAGAAAAACAAGAGAAAAGCCTGGATCATGAGGGGGCGGGGGTTCCCCTCTCCCTGTGAGGGAGGGCGTGCGGGGAAGGGAGAGGGGCCAGGGTGAGGGTTCGGGCGGTGGGCGCCCTACCTCGGCGCGCCGGCCACCTCCCGCGGCAGCAGCACCCACATCTTCCCCCGGTGCTTCATTCGGCCCGCCATGGTCTCGGCCTCGGGGCCGAAGCCGAAGAAGACGTCGCCGCGCACCGGGCCGCGGATGGCGCCGCCGGTGTCCTGAGCGATCAGGAGGCGGCGCAGGCGCCGGTCGGGATCGGTGTCGCGCGGCGCGGGCGTGCGGCTGGCGAGCCAGACGGGAACGCCGAGGGGCATGTAGCGGAGGTCGACCGCCAGCGAGCGGCCGGGGGTGAGCGGCACCCCTTCGGCGCCCATCGGGCCTTCGGGCTGGCCGTCCGGACCGGCGGCCCGCGCTCCGGTCTCCTGAAAGAAGACGTACGAGGCGTCCTTCTCCAGCACGCCGGCGGTCTGGTCGGGGTGGGCCTTGAGCCAGGCGCGGATGGTCTGCATCGACACGGTGTCGGTGCGCAGGGCGCCGCGCTGGATCAGGGCTTTGCCGATCGACGAGTAGGGGTGGCCGTTCTGCGCCGCGTAGCCGATCCGCATCTCGCCCCCCTCCTCGAGTTGGACCCGGCCGGAGCCCTGGACCTGGAGGAAGAAGGCCTCGACCGGATCGTCCACCCAGACGATCTCCAGCTTGCGGCCGGCCAGCGCACCGCCGTCGATCGCCTTGCGGTCCGGATAGGGCACCAGCGCGCCCCCTTCCACCTTGCCGGCGATCCGCTTCCCCTTGAAGTCGTCGCGGAAGCGGCCGAGGTCGACCATCACCAGCTCCGGCGGGCGGCCGTAGAGCGGCACGGTGAACGCGCCGTGGCGCTTGCGGCTGCCGTGGAGGAGCGGCTCGTAATAGCCGGTGAACAGGCCGACCGGGTTGCGGTGGTTGCGCACCGACCAGGGGCGGAAGCGGCTCTCGAAGAAGCGCCGGACGGCGGCGCGGTCGCCGGCGGGGAGATGGGCCGCCTCGTCGCAGGCCGGCCGCCAGTCCGCGGCCCTGCCGGCGGCGACCCCGCCGGTCCCCGCGCCGCCCAGCGCCTCGCCGGCGGGGAGCGCGGCGATCCGGGCGCAGGAGCGGAGCAGGGCCGGCAACGCCTCCTCGACCGCGTCGTCCCCCCAGCCGGGGAGATCCGGAAAGACCGCCGGCTTCACCTCCAGGCGGTCCTCGGCGGGGAAGATCTCGAACAGCCCGACGAGCCGCTCCTTGCCGCCGGTCCCCGCGGTCACCCAGAGCCCGACCCCGAGCGCGCCCAGGATCAGGCCCACGATGACGAGGAGAACGATCCAGCGGCGGGCGATTGGGGTCATGGGCGCGGATTCCTCCTAAGCGGCTCTGCCTAGTCTTTCATGTCGGAGTCACGGGATTCATGTCGTTGATGGCCTGCGACCTCACCCTCGGTCCCTCTCCTGAAGGAGAGGGAGGGCCTGACGGGG
>DASWQX010000240.1:0-1797 GCA_036403495.1 Thermoanaerobaculia bacterium | reverse complement strand
ACGTCGGCACCATTCTGGCGGCCACCTACGACAACCGTGGCCGGCTCCACGAGGCCTACCGGTACGGCGACGCCAGCGTCTATTACGATGGCGACGGCGCGCCGATGCGGAAGATGTTCCTCCGCTCGCCGCTGCGCTACTCGCACATCACCTCCTCCTTCAGTCTCCACCGCTTCCACCCCGTGCTCAACGTGGTCCGGCCGCACTACGGCGTCGACTACGGCGCGCCGGTGGGGACGCCGGTCCAGGTGACCGCCAACGGCACCATCCTGTCGGCGGGCTGGGACGGCGGCGGCGGCAACGTCGTCAAGGTGCAGCACGGCGGCGGCTACGTCACCGCCTACCTCCATCTCTCCCGTTTCGGACCGGGCATCCACCGCGGCGCGCGGGTGCGGCAGGGGGACATCATCGCCTTCACCGGCGCCACCGGTCTGGCGACCGGACCTCACCTCGACTACCGAGTGAAGCACGGCGAGACGTGGATCGATCCGCTGACCCTCAAGGGGGTCCGCGACGAGCCGATCCCCGGGTCCCGGATGGCCTCCTTCCGGATCTGGCGGGACAGCCTCCGCTCCGGCCTGCGCGGCGGCGCGCTGCCGCGTGGCTTGGTGGTGCCCGGATTCGAGCCGGACGCCCAGGTCGCCGCCGGCGGCGGTGCTCCGAGCGCCTCGCGAAGCGCGGCCGCCCGCTGATCGACCCGATGGTGACCGTCAGGACGTGGTGCCGGGTCGATCTGGCCGGCGGCACCCTCGACATCTGGCCCCTCGGCCTCTTCCACCCCCAGGCCCGCACCATCAACGTCGCGGTCGACCTCGCGGTCACCGTCCGCCTCCACCCGCGGTCCGCGGGATACCGGGTGCTGCAAGGGGAGAGCGCGGTCGAGGCCCGCTCCGCCGGCGAGCTGGCGCGGCTGCCGGAAGCCGCCCTGATCGGCGTCGCCGCCGAAGCATTGGAGCTTCCCCCCTTCGAGGCTCACCTGGCGAGCGAATCGCCGCGCGGGGGCGGCCTCGGCGCGAGCTCGGCGATGACCATCGCCTTTCTGGCGGCGGCGGAGGCGGCCTTCGACCGCCCCATCCTTCAGCCGCGCGAGCAGGCGGCCCTGGCGCGCGACCTCGAGGCGCGGCTGATGGGGCTCCCCACCGGCAATCAGGATCACTATCCCGCGCTCCTCGGCGGCGCCCTCGAGATCCGGCCGCTGCCTGGAGGCGAGCGGGTCCGCCGCCTGGACGTCGACCTCGCCGCCCTCGCGGCCAGCCTGATCGTCGTCTACTCGGGGCAGAGCCACTTCTCGGCCGGCAACAACTGGCAGGTGGTGCGGCGCCGCCTGGAGGCGGAGCCCGAGGTCACCGGCCTCTTCGAAGGGATCGCCGCCACGGCGGCCGCGCTGGCGCCCGCGCTGGAGGCGGGAGACCTGCCGCGGGTAGGGGAGCTGATGAGCCGCGAGTGGAACGACCGCCGCCGCCTGTCCGAGGGGATCTCGACGCCCATCCTGGAGGAGCTGCTGCGGTCGGCGTCCGCGGCGGGAGCCTGGGGCGGCAAGGCCTGCGGCGCGGGGGGCGGCGGCTGCCTCGCCATCCTCGGACCGCCGGAGCGGCGGGAAGCGATCGCGGCGGCCCTGGGGAACGCGGGGGGGAAAGTCCTCAGCGCGCGGCCGGTGGGGTCGGCGCTGGAGATTATGCAGGACTGAAGCTTTTGTGGCCTGCGACCTCATCCCCTAGCCCCTTCTCCTGAAGGAGAAGGGGAACGACTTCGAGGCAGAGGTGCGAGTAAGGACTTCCCTCTCCTTCAGGAGAGGGA
>DASWQX010000239.1:0-6771 GCA_036403495.1 Thermoanaerobaculia bacterium | reverse complement strand
TTCTCGATCCGGATCGCGAAGCCGTCGCCGTCCCGGACTTGGTAGGTCCACGGACCGCCGGAGGCGAGCCGCGGAAAGTCGGGCGCCTGGAGGTCTCCGGCGGAGGGAGTGCCCATGCCCCGGCAATCGAGCAACTCGACGCGCAGCGCCTCGGTCAAGTCCCGGCAGCGGCCGGGAAGGCGGAGAACCTGCACGTACCGCGCGTAGTGGTCGAGGACTCGTTCGAGGGCGACCGGAGAGCGATCGAGGAAGCTCACGAGCGGCGGTCGTTGCGGATCTCTCCCGTCGCCGTGGAGCTGGTCTCCCAGGTGGAGCCAGCCCTTCTCGTCGCGGCGCAGGAAGGCCTCCGCCTCGGGCTGTCCGGTGCGGACGGCCACGACGTTGCGCGCCTCCACGCGCTTGACGAGATCGGGATCGAAGGGCTCGACGGAAGCGGTGAGGCGGTCCGGTTTCCCCGCGTTGACCAGGCGTCCACGAGCCGCCGCGGGGAGATTCAGGCTGCCGTTGGCCGAGGCCGCGGTGCAGAACGAGCGGTCGGCGCTCTCCACGCGCAGGAGGCCGATCCGCGCCTTGGAGTCCTCGGGCGAGCCGAGAGCGGGAAACAGGTCCGGTTCCGGCCCGTAGACGGCGACCTCCGCGCCTTCCGAGAGCCCCACCAGGGTTCCCGCCTCGATGCGAAAGCGATCACCCTTCTGGCGCACCACGTATCCGCCATCCCGTGGGGTCCAGGGTCCGCCGAAGAGGCTCCGCTCCCAGCGGCCGACCAGTTGCGGGTGCTGCAAGGAGTTGGAGCGGGCGATCCGATCGAGCAGCACGGTCCAGATGTCCGACCAGAGGAGACCGGACAGGGGCTTGTCGGTCGATTCCAGGATCTGGACCAGCGCGCGGGAGAAGGCTCCCTGGGGCGGCTTGGAACCCTCGGCCTGAACCTCGTAGGCCCGTTCGCTCGCCCGGCAGGACGCGATCAGCATGTGGGCGGGGGCGGGGGGCAGCAGCCCCGACGAGTCCCGGGACGCGAGCCCGGATTGGATCCCGGGGGAGAGGTCCTGGATGCCGGAGATCGGGAGGTAGCGGTCCTGGACCTCGGAGACGATGTCTTCCCGGGTCGCGCTCGCGGAATGGCAGCAGTCGAGCACCAGGGTCAGGTCGCCGGCGCGTTCGGCGATCCGGGCGAGCAGGCCGTTGAGCTCGAAGTCGTACAGCAGGCGCATGGGCTCGTGATTCCAGGCATCGACGGGGATCAGGGCCTCGCGGGCGATCACCTGCCCGTTCAGTCGAGTCATCACCTGCGAGCCGTGCCCCGAGTAGTAGAGGAAGACGAGATCGTCCGGAGTCGCCTCCTCGGCCAATCGGTTGAGGAAATTCCGGATCCCGTCGCGCTCGGGACTCAGCGAAGGAAGGCGCGTCGTGGAAACGGCTCCGGCCCGCGGCGCGGCGAAGCGGGTGATCCTCTCCGGCGGAACCCCCAGCCGGTCGAGCAGGATGCGCTCAATCTGATCGATGTCGTTGACGCAGCCGTCGAGCGGCTTCTGGGGGTAATCGTCGATCCCAATGAGGACCGCCCGGTAGCGCGGCGATTGATTCGGTTCCATGCCCATTCAGACCCGGTTCTCCGGTCCTTGTTTACGGACTGAGGTGAGCTGGCCTTTCGGCTCCAGCATGAATCTGCCGCCCAGTGCGTTATCCTTGACCCAAGGTGGCCGTCCGCCACCCCTGCCGGACGCGAAAGGAGGGGGGAGGGAGAATGGTGGAAACCGTGCTCAGCATCCTGATCGGCCTCGGGCTGGCCGCCGCCTGCGGCTTCCGGGTCTTCGTCCCTCTGCTCATCATGAGCCTGGCGTCGCGGGCGGGCGTCGGCCATCTCGCGCTCGCTCCCAGCTTCTCCTGGATCGGCTCGACGCCGGCGCTGCTCTCCTTCGCGGTCGCCACCGTCCTGGAGATCGCCGGCTACTACATCCCCTGGCTGGACAACCTGCTCGACACCATCGCCACGCCGGCCGCCATCGTAGCCGGCATCGTGGTGAGCGCCTCGGCGATGACCACCGATGTCAGCCCCTTCCTCAAGTGGACGCTGGCCGTGGTGGCCGGCGGCGGCACCACCGCGGCGTTCCAGGGGATCACCTCCGTCACCCGGCACATCTCGTCCTTCACCACCGGCGGCCTCGCCAACCCGGTGCTCGCCACCGCCGAGGCGGGGGGCTCCGCGATGCTCTCCGTGCTGGCGATCACCGTACCGCTGCTCGCCTTCCTGATCGTGGTGGGGCTGCTCTACCTCGGGGTCAAGAAGGTGCTCTTCCGCTTCTGGCGCCCGGCGGCGCGGGCCGCCTGAGGCCCCGGGACCAAGCCGATGCGGGGGAGCGCTCTCGCGGTGGTCGTCCCGGTGGTCTGGGCCCTCGCCCTGTCCGGATGCACCTTGGCGGGACCGACGACCGTCGCGGGAGTCGCCCGTGAGCTGCGCCAGCGCGGTGTCGATCCCGCCACCGCCGTCGTCCCCTTCGAGCTGTCGGACGAGATGCGGACCTGGGTCCACGCCCAGGTGCCGGATACCGGCTCGCCCGAGCAGCGCCTGGAGCGGCTCCTGGGCGTCATCGTCAGCCCCTCCGGCCTCGGCCTCTCCTACGAGGCGGGTCACACCAACACCGCCCGCGAGGCCTTCGCCACCCACAAGGCCAATTGCCTCGGTTTCACCAGTCTGTTCGTGGGGATGGCGCGCGAGCTCGGCGTTCCGGCGTTCTACCTCGGGGTGGACGACGTCGAGCGCTTCGAGCGCGAGGGGGACCTGCTGGTGATCTCGGGCCATGTCAGCGCCGGCTTCGGCCTCGGCGGCGGCAAGGTCAAGATCCTGGAGTTCACCAACGCCCCCAAGGCCGAATACCACCACGTGCGCCGGCTCGCCGACCTGACCGCGATCGCGCTCTACCACTCCAACCATGGCGCCGAGCTGCTGCGCGCAGGGCAGACGGCGGAGGCGCTCCCCTGGCTGCGCAAGGGGGTGGCGATCGATCCGGAGCTGGGGGACGCCTGGGTGGACCTCGGCGTCGGCCTGCGGCGGGCCGGCGACCTCGATGGCGCCGAGTCGGCCTATCGGCGGGCCCTGGAGGTCAATCCCCAGGGGGCCTCCGCCTATCAGAACCTGGCGGTGCTCCTGCGCATGCGCGGGCACGACCCGGAGGCCGACGCGCTGATGGCTCTCTCCGTCCGGGCGAGCGCCCAGAGCCCGTTCAGTTTCCTCGCGCTGGGCGACCTCTCGCTGGCGCAGGGACGGACCGACGAGGCCCGGCGCTTCTACCGCCGCGCGATGTACCTCAACCGCGAGGACGCCGAGCCCTACGCCGCGCTGGGACTCGCGGCGCTCGCCGGCGGCGACAAGGGGGAGGCGAGGAAGTGGCTGCGCAAGGCGGCGGCCCGCGACAAGGCCAACGAGCGCGTGCGGCGTCTGGAGGCCCGGCTCGCCGGCGATACGGTGCCGCCGCCGCCCGTCGGAGGGGGCGCGTGACGCCGGCCCCGGAGACGGGGAGAGCCTGGCAGATCTGGATCGACACCGGCGGCACCTTCACCGACTGCCTGGCGGTCGATCCCGAGGGGCGCCTCCACCGCGCCAAGGTGCTCTCGACGAGCGCCGTCCGTGGCCGGACCGCGGGGTCGGCGGGGCAGGACGCGGTCCGCCTCGCCACCGCCTGGGACCTCCCTCCAGGGTTCTTCCGCGGCTTCACCTTCCGCCTGCTGGGCGACGATGTCGAGAGGAGCGTCGTCGATTCCGATCCCTCCACCCTCCGCCTGAGCGGGCCGCTGCCGCCGCTGCCGTCGGGAGATGATCTCGCCGGCGCCGCGTTCGAGCTCCGCTCGCCCGAAGAGGCGCCGGTCCTCGCCGCGCGGCTGGTTACCCGCACGCCGCTGGCCGGCGCGCTGCCGGCGATCGCCATGCGCCTCGCCACCACCCGGGGGACCAACGCGCTCCTCGAACGCAAGGGGGCGGCGACCGCCCTCTTCATCACCCGCGGCTTCGCCGACCTCCTCCGCATCGGCACCCAGCAGCGGCCGGATCTCTTCGCGCTGGCGATCGTCCGCCCCGAGCCCCTCTACCGCAAGATGGTGGAGGTCCCCGAGCGGCTGGCGGCGGACGGATCGGTGCTGATCCCGCTCGACGCCGAAGCGGTCCGCGCGGCTGCGCGGCGGTTGCGGGGCGAAGGGATCGAGGCGGCGGCCGTGGCGCTGATGCACGCCTACCGCGATCCCCGCCACGAGCGGGAGGTCGGGGCGCTGCTGCGCGCGGCGGGCTTCCGCCACGTCTCGCTCTCCTCCGAGTTGGCGCCGCTGATCAAGCTCCTGCCGCGGGCGGAGACGGCGGTGGTGGACGCCTACCTGTCGCCGATCCTGGAGCGCTATCTCGCCGGCGTCTCCGGAGCGCTCCGCTCGGGGTCCTCCCTCCACGTGATGACCAGCGCCGGCGGGCTGGTGCGGGCGGAGGCCTTTCGCGCCAAGGACGGCCTCCTCTCGGGACCCGCCGGCGGCGTGGTCGGCGCGGCGCGGGCCGGCCGGCGCTCCGGTTCTGTGCGGATCATCGCCTTCGACATGGGGGGCACCAGCACCGACGTCGCCCGCTGGGACGGCGATTTCGAATACCTCTTCGAGCATCAGGTGGGGGACGCCCATCTGGTGGCGCCGGCCCTCGCCATCGAGAGCGTGGCGGCGGGGGGCGGCTCGATCTGCGGCTTCGACGGCGTTCAGCTCAAGGTGGGGCCGGAGAGCGCCGGCGCTTGGCCCGGCCCCGCCTGCTACGGCGCGGGGGGACCGCTGACGCTGACCGACGTCAACCTGATCCTCGGTCGGCTCGATCCCGAACGCTTCGAGATCCCCCTGGACGCCGCGGCGGCGGATCGCGCTCTCGGCCGCCTCCGCGTGCGGATGGGAGCCCTCGATCCCGGCTCTGAGGCGGTGCTCGCCGGTCTGCTGGAGATCGCCGACGAGCGCATGGCCGAGGCGATCCGTTCGATCTCGCTCCGGCGCGGCTACGATCCGGCCGGCCACGCGCTAGTCGCCTTCGGCGGCGCCGGCGCCCAGCACGCCTGTGCCGTGGCCGAGCTGCTGGGGATCGCCAGCGTCCTGGTGCCGGCCGACGCGGGCCTCCTCTCCGCGCTCGGGTTGGGAGCCGCGGTCGTCGAGCGGTTCGCCCACCGGCAGGTATTGGAGCCGCTCGCGAAATTGAGGGAGAGCCTCGGCGGCTGGCTCGACTCGCTCGGCCGCGAGGCGGCGGCGGCTGTGGCGGCCGAGGGGATCGCCGCCGCCGACATCGCGGTCCGCCGGCGGCTGCTGAACCTCCGCTTCGCCGGCCAGGAGGCGACGCTCGCCGTCGAGTTCGCGGCCGGCGAAGGCGCGGTCGAGTCCGCCTTCGACGCCGCCTACCGGGAGATCTACGGCTACGCGCCCGAGGGGCGGGCGATCGAGCTGGAATCGATCCGCGCCGTCGCCTCCTCCCGCGTCGAGGACGAGGCCGCCATCGCCGATCCGGAGCCGTCGCGGGCCGTCCCTGTCGGCTCCCACCGATGCTGGGCCGGCGGCGCTTGGCGCGACGTTCCGGTCTTCGATCGCGCCGGCCTGGTTCCCGGCGCCGCCTTCACCGGTCCCGCCCTCGTCTTCGAGAGCCACAGTGCCACCCTCGTGGCGACGGGCTGGCGGGGGCATGTGGACGGCGCCGGGAACCTGGCGCTCGCGCGTACGGTAAAGTGACGCCATGGATCTGGACCTGGATCTGACCGGCCGCCGCCGCGACGATCCCACCCCCGACTACGCGCGGCGGCTCCTGCCCGTCACCCGCCTCGCCAGGACGCTGGCGGCGACGGTCATGCTGCTCGCGGTCTTGAGCTGGACGCTGACCCGCGAGGCCGGAGGGTGGCCGCGCCCCGGGCTGCCGCCGGCGGTGCCGGTCGCGCTCTCGCTCTTCGCGGCGATGCTGATCCTCCTCTCCTCACGCTTTCGCTCGTCAGTGCTGCGGCGCGCTTTCCCCCGTTCGGTGGAGCTGCAGCCTCAGCCCGAAACCGTGCTGGCCGCCTACGGCAAGGCGACCCTGATCAGCTTCGCGATCCTGGAGGTGGCGGCGCTGCTCGGGCTGGTGGTCTCGCTGACCTCCGGCGCCGCCTACTACGGCATCGTGCTCTGCGCTGCAAGCGCCTTCGGCATGCTCACCCGCTGGCCGCGGGCCTCCGAGGTCGACCGTCTGCTTCGAGGACGGGCCAAACCGTGATCCCCGACCGTTTCCGCCAGCTCCACATCCTCTGCGGCGCCATCCTCGCCGGGCCGGTCCTGATGAACCTCGTCCTCGCCGTCCTCCTCGTCACGGGAGCGCTCGAGCCGGTCGCGATCCCCCGGCCGGTCGTCCTCGGCCTGTTCGCCGTGGGGGTGGCGCTCCTCGCTTCCTCTGCAGCGGTCAAGGGAGCGGTCTTCAAACGGATCGGAGCGGCCGGCTTCGGCGGCGACATTCACAAGGTTTTCGCCGCCTACCAGACGTCCAACCTCGTCGCCTTCGGAATGCGCGAAGCTGCTGGCATGATCGGCTTCGTGCTCGCGCTGCTGACCACCGATCCCTGGTGGAGCTGGGGCCTGGGCGGCGCTGCCGTGGTCGCGATGATCTACGACTGGCCGAAGCAGGCACACTTGGGAATGTGATTTAGAGCATGATGTAGCAGCCGTCGATCCGAAGGAAATACACCAGGGGATGCCTGCTCAGCGTCATGGTCTTCACAGTATCCTCGACCTCGGCCAAATTCACTGAAT
>DASWQX010000238.1:0-3202 GCA_036403495.1 Thermoanaerobaculia bacterium | reverse complement strand
CGGTCACGCGGGCGGCCCTGGAACGCCAGGAGAGCCGGGGGGCCCAGTTCCGCGCCGACTATCCGGAGAAGAGCGCGGATTTCGGCAAGGTGAATATCGTGGTCAGCAAGGACCCGGACGGTGGGATGAAGATCACCCGCGTGCCGGTCGTCCCCGTATCCCCGGAGCTCAGAACGGTCATCGAGGAGATGAAGTAATGGCGACGGCAACCTTCAGCGTCTGGCGCGGGGATCGCGAGAACGGTGCGCTCAAGGACTACACGACCGACGTCACCGAGGGGATGGTCGTGCTGGACGCGATGCACCAGATCCAGGCGGAATCGGCCCCCGATCTCGCCGTGCGCTGGAACTGCAAGGCCGGCAAGTGCGGCTCCTGCTCGGCGGAGGTCAACGGCAAGCCGCGGCTGATGTGCATGACCCGCCTGAGCGACCTGCCGCTCGACGAGCCGGTCACCGTCGAGCCGATGCGGACCTTTCCGCCGATCCGGGATCTGGTCACCGACGTCTCCTTCAACTTCCGGGCGAAGACGGCGATCAAGAAGTTCAAGCCCCGCCCGGCCGACGCGCCGGACGGCACTTGGCGGGCGCAGCAGGAGGACGTCGACCGCGCCCAGGAGTTCCGCAAGTGCATCGAGTGCTTCCTCTGCCAGGACGTCTGCCACGTGCTGCGCGAGCACCACATGCACGATCAGTTCATCGGCCCGCGGCTGCTGGTCTATGCCGCCGCGCTGGAGATGAACCCGTTCGACGGCGAGGACCGGCTCGGCGACCTCAAGGACGCCCACGGGATCGGCTACTGCAACATCACCAAGTGCTGCACCAAGGTCTGCCCCGAGGGGATCACCATCACCGACAACGCCATCATTCCCTTGAAGGAGCGGGTGGTCGACGAGTTCTACGATCCGCTGAAGCGGCTGTTGCGAGTATTCCGGAAGTGATTGAAGGAGGCACCCAGGCGATGTACGACCTCAAGCCCCTGTCCCGCGAAGCCATCCCCGCCGCGCTGGAGAAGGCGCAGCGCTACCGCCTCCTGAACGAGGCCTTGGAAGCCGAGAGCATCTGCCGGGACATCCTGGCGGCGGAGCCCGGCAACCAGGAGGCGACCATCACGCTGCTGCTCGCCCTGACCGACCAGTTCGAGGAGCGTCCGAACCCCTGCCTGGAGCAGGCGCGTCAGCTCCTTCCCCAGATCGCGGACGCGCACGGACGGGCCTACTATGCCGGAATCATCTGTGAGCGCCGGGCCAAGGCGCAGCTCAAGCGCGGCGGCATGCACGCGGGCCACATCGCCTACGACTGGTTCCGGGAGGCGATGGAGCACTTCGAAAAGGCCGCCGCGATCCGCCCCCCCGGCAACGACGGCTCCATCCTGCGCTGGAACACCTGCGCCCGCATCCTGATGGCGAACCCCCGCTTGGTGCCGGCGCCGGAAGAGCGGACGCACTCGCTGCTGGAGTAGACGGAGGCCGCCTCTGCCGGGGCGGGCCTATCGGTCCTATCTACTACGGGTAATACCCGCGCGCCGACCGCGCCTTCAGGCCCGACTTCTTCACCTTGATCTCGACAGGCCGGAAGCCGGCCTGGCTCCCCGCCTCGGAGGAGTTGTAGGCGAGCAGGTAGCGGCTGCGCAGCTCGCTCTCGATCTGCTTGTAGATCCCCGGCAGGTCCTTGGCGTTGTTGGTGAAGAAGGCCCGGCCGCCGCTCGACGTGGCCAGCTCGCCCAGCTTCGCCTTGATCCCGGTGTCCATGAAGGAGAGGTTGAGGCCGATCGCGTAGACCGCGACGCCGCTCCGGCTGGCGTACTCCATGGCGTCCTTGAAGCTGATGTAGCTCGCGTTGTCGTCGCCGTCGGAGAGCAGCACCAGGGCGCGCTGCCCCTTGACGCCCCTGAAGTAGTAGAGGCTGTGGACCAGCGCGTCGTGGAGGGCGGTCTCGCCCACCGCCTGCAGGCCGGTGATCGCGGCGGCCACGGCGCCGATGTCGTCAGTGGGGGCGATCTCCAGCGACGGCCGGCCGGAGAAGCTCACCGCGAAGGCCTTGTCCCCCGGCTTCATCACGGTCTCGAGGAAGCCCACCGCCGCCTTCTGCGAGGTGGCGAGCGAGGACTCCATCGAGCCCGAGGTGTCGATCAGCATGCAGACGGTCAGCGGCAGGTTGGTCACCCGGTCGAACTTCACCAGCTCCTGTTTCTTGCCCGCCTCGTAGACCTCGAAGTCGTCCTGTTTGAGGTCGTTGACCAGGTTTCCCGAGCGGTCGGTCACCGCCGCGTAGAGCTCGACCAGATCGACGTCGACCTCGGAGACGTACTGCGGCGCCCGCAGGTAGCGCAGGGCCTCGGTCTTGGTGTCGTCGTCGAGCACCGCCACCACCGTCATGTAGACCAGGTCGCCGCCGGGCACCGCGAGGTCCACCTGCCAGGGGGGCTTGGTGAGCGAGACGACGAGCTGGTCGTTGACCCGGAACTCCATCGCCTTGATCCGCCGGCCGTCCGGCACCACCACCTCCGCCTTCGCCGTGGTCTGGGTCCCCTGCACGCGGGTGCCCTTGGCCGGCGAGACGACGCGGACGTTGAAGGCGCCCTTCGGCTGATTGATGATCACCTCGTCGGCGGCGACCACCTTGCCGTCGGCGTCGTACCCCTCGGCGCGCACGGTCTGCTCGATGGGGTAGTGGGCCAGCCGCACCTCGGCGGTGAACGGCTTGCGCGAGGTCGTGAGCTGGGACTTGCCGTCGACCAGGAAGGCCACCTTCTGGATGCGGTCGCCGGTGACGATGGCGTCGGCGCGCCAGAGTCCGATCAGCACGTCGTCGGTGGGCGGCAGCAGCAGCAGGCGGTCGGCGCCGCTGGCGGTCTTCAGCGGCACCAGCTCGCCGGCCTTGGTGGGGAGGGCCGCGATCTCCGGCTCCGGGATCGGATCGAGCGGCACGCGGAAGCCGCGCGCCACGTAGGCCTCGGCGCCGCCGGTGTCGTCCTTGATCTTCAGCCGCACCACGAAGCTCGTCTTCGAGCGCAGGCCGCGGTCGATCGCCAGCACCATCGGCTCGCCCACCGCCGGCACCGGCTGCTGGAAGCGCATGCGGAACTGGTCGAAGGGCTTGCCGTCCTCCTCGACCACCCCCTCGACGGTCAGC
The DNA here is from genome assembly GCA_036403495.1 of Thermoanaerobaculia bacterium. GTDB lineage: Bacteria > Acidobacteriota > Thermoanaerobaculia > Multivoradales > UBA5704 > DATARR01. Next base: position 71 of record DASWQX010000238.1, on the reverse strand, counting down.
TTGACCGCCGGGGCCTTGTCCGCGGTGGGCTTGAAGCCGGCATCCAGCGGCAGCCGCACCAGCAGACGGGT
>DASWQX010000237.1:0-4684 GCA_036403495.1 Thermoanaerobaculia bacterium | reverse complement strand
GAAGAGCTGTTTCGTCCTTGTCTGTCCTTGTCAGTCCGTGTTCGTCCTTCGCGCCCCCTCCCCCTCCTCAGGAATTCGCCTTCTCCCTTTCCGGGTTGTACTCTCTTGCGCCTATGAAACGCTCTTCCTCCTCCCACGACTGGTCCGCGATCCGTGCCGCCGAACGGCCGGTCGAGGCGTTTTCGCACCATGCCCGCTACCGGCTGGCGCTGGCCTACGGGAACAGCTACCACGTGGCAATGTCCAGCCTCGGGTTCCAGCGCGCCTACGAGCTGATCCACCGGCGGCCGGAGTGGGCCTGCGAGCGCTTCTTCACCGACGGCGCCGGCATGCCCCTCTCGGTCGAGAGCGGGCGCGCGCTCAACGACTTCGGCTGCGTCGCCTTCTCGGTCTCCTTCGAGGAGGACTACGTCAACCTCCTCCAGATGCTCGACCGCGCCAAGATCCCGCTGCGCCGGCGCGACCGCGGCCCCTGGGATCCGGTGATCGTGATGGGCGGCTCGTGCGCCTCGATCAACCCGCTGCCGATGTCCGAGTTCATTGACGTGTTCGCCATCGGCGCCGCCGAGAACGTCCTGCCCGAGTTGCTGGCGGCGCTCGAAGGCGAGGAGAGCCGGGACGCGGTGATCGAGCGGGTGGCGGCGCGCGACGGCTTCTACGTCCCCGCCTTCCACCATGCCGAGGAGGGGGACGAGCTCCCCAAGCTCAACAAGCTGGAGCTCACCGAAGAGCAGATGAAGCAGCCGGGGCACCTGCCGACGACCGCCATCGTCACTCCCCACACCGAGTTCTCGGAGAAGTTTCTGATCGAGATGTCGCGCGGCTGCCCCGAGAAGTGCCGTTACTGCTGGGCGAGCTTCGGTATGGGACGCTTCCGCTGGCATCCGACCGAGTTCATCCTCGCCTCGCTGGAGCGCGCCCGGCCGGTCACCGACCAGCTCGGCTTCGTAGCCACCGCCGTCGGCGATCATCCGGACATCGAGAAGATCCTGCGCGAGGCCAACCGCCTGGGCTTCCGCACCTCGGTCTCGTCGATCCGCATCCCGGCGGTCACCGAAGGGGTGCTCGACGCGCTCCACGACTCGGGCGACCGCTCGATCACGCTGGCCCCCGAGACCGGCACCGACGAGCTGCGGGTCAAGATGGGCAAGCCGATCCCCAACTCCTTCCTGCTGGAGAAGGTGCGGCTGATCTTCCGCCACGGCTTCACCTCGCTCAAGCTCTACTTCATCGTCGGCCTGCCGGGGGAGACCATGGCGGACGTCCACGGCATCCTCGCCCTGGCGAACCAGGCGCGGGCGATCATGCTGGAGGAGCTGCCGAAGCAGGGGCTGATCGGCAACATCCACCTTGGCGTCAACGTGCTGGTGCCGAAGCCCTACACCCCCTGGCAGCGGGAGCCGATGGACGACGAGCGGAGCCTGAAGGAGAAGCTCGCGGTGCTCCGCAAGGGGGTGGCGCGGACGCCCAACCTCTCGATGGGCTCGGTCTCGGTGCGGCAGGCGGTCTGGCAGACCTACATCAGCAAGGCCGGCAGCGACGCCGCCGAGGCGATCGAGGCGGCGGCGCGGGGCGAATCCGTGAGCTCGCTCCTCCACCGGCTCGCCCCGAAGATCCACCCGGAGGTCTACCGCCGCCAGGACGGCGACCTCCGGTGGCACTTCATGCGCCAGGGATAAGCGATCTCTTATCTGTAGATCCCGCGGTCGGGCGTCAGCGAGCGGTCGATCGACATCCGGCCGCTCCCCCGGACCATCACGGCCAGCGCCATGCCGATCGCCAGCAGGTGGTACTCGAACCCCTCCCCCTTCTGCGTCCCCTCCCAGTTCATGAAGAAGCCGTTGTGGAGGTGGACCGTGAAGATCGCCCCCACCATCACGCAGAGGATGCCGAAGGCGCTGACGCGGCCGAGGAAGCCGGTGATCAGGCCGAGCGCGCCGAAGAACTCGAAGAGGATGACCAGCAACACGATCGCCGACGGCAGCCCCATCGACGTCATCCCTTGCAGGGTCGCGGAGAAGCCGTGGCCGCCGAACCAGCCGAGCAGCTTCTGGGCGCCGTGGGGGAACATGACGAGCCCCAGGAAGACCCGCACGATCAGCATGCCGGCGTCGTCGTCCGTCTGCATCAGCTTCCTCAGCATCCACTCCCCCTTTCGGTTCTACAGCGGTTGTCAGGCGTTGGCTGAGGATTGTCGCACGCCCGGCGCCGGGGCGGGAGCGAGCACGCGGAGCCGCTCGGCGGCGAGGCGCACGGTGAAGGGGAGGCGCTCCTGGCAGACGTCGCCGTCCACCTGGGCGAGCGCGCCGGCCGGCGCCGCGAAGGTCACCTCGCGCACCCGCCGCACCTCGACGTCGCGGCGGCGGACGTGGGCGGAGCGGAGCAGGTCGAGGATGAAGCCCAGGGTGGCCCGCCGGCCGGTGCCGTGGAAGCGGGTGAGCTCGAGCCAGCCGTCGTCGGGCCGGGCGTCCGGCGCCAGCCGGAAGGCGCCGGCGTAGTAGGGGGTGTTCGACACCGCGGCGAAGGTGGCGTCGAGCCGCTCGCCGTCGGCGACCAGCTCCAGCGCGGGATAGGTGTAGCGCCACCACTCGCGGAGGCCGTGCGCCACCAGGGCGGCCTTGCCGAACCGCCATTTGAACCGGGTGTTCAGCGAGGCGAGCAGGGTGGCGTCGAGGCCGGCCGAGACCATCATCAGGAACGGATGGCCGCCGGCCAGGCCGATGTCGAACGGCCGCGCCGGCAGCCGGGGAAGGAGCGCGGCGGCGGCTATCGGGTCGCGCGGCAGCCCGAGGGCGAGCGCCAGCAGGTTGGCGGTGCCGCCGGGGAGCACGCCGAGCGCCGCCGGCCCCCCCAGCAGCCCCGCCGCCACCTCGCGCGCCGTGCCGTCGCCGCCATAGGAGAAGACCACCTCGGAGCTCTCCCGCCGCTCGCGGGCCAGCGCGGTCGCCTGGCCGGCGGACTCCGTGGGGACCGGCTCGACCTCGAACCCCCCGGCGCGCAGGACGGCGAGGATCGCCCCCAGCCGTTCGCCATGCCGCTGGCGCCCCGACCGCGGGTTGTAGATCAGCGCGGCGCGGCGCATGGAAAGGGGTGGATCGCGAAGGTCAGAACAGCGTCCCCGAGGTGCCGGGGCGCTGCGGATAGCCAAGATGCTGGTAGGCGCGGCGAGTGGCGACGCGCCCGCGCGGCGTGCGCTGGAGGAACCCCTCCTGGACCAGGTAGGGCTCGTAGAGGTCCTCGAGCGTCCCGGCATCCTCGCCGACCGAGACGGCCAGCGTCTTGATGCCGGCGGGCCCGCCGTCGTAGTGCTCGATCAGCACCGTCAGGATCTTGCGGTCGACGTCGTCGAAGCCGAACTCGTCGACCTCCAGCAGGGCGAGGGCGCCGCGGGCGGCCGCGAGGTCGATCGACTTGGCGCGCTCCACCTGGGCGAAGTCGCGCACGCGGCGGAGCAGCCGGTTGGCGACGCGCGGCGTGCCCCGGCTGCGGCGGGCGATCTCGGCGGCGCCCGCCGGATCGACCGGCACGCCGAGCAGCCGGGCCGAGCGGAGGATGATCTCGGTCAGCTCCTCCGGGCGGTAGAAGTCGAGGCGATGGACGATGCCGAAGCGCGCCCTTAAGGGGGCGCTGATCAGCCCTGCCCGCGTGGTCGCCCCCACCAGGGTGAACCGCGGCAGGTCGATCTTCACCGTCCGCGCCGCCGGCCCCTGGCCGATCACCAGGTCGAGCCGGAAGTCCTCCAGGGCGGGATAGAGGATCTCTTCGACCGTCGGTCCCAGGCGGTGGATCTCGTCGATGAACAGCACCTCTCCGGGATCGAGGTTGGTGAGGATGGCGGCGAGGTCGCCGGCGCGTTCGAGGACCGGTCCGGCGGTGGTGCGCAGGGGTGCCCCCATCTCGCCGGCGATGATGTTGGCGAGGGTGGTCTTGCCGAGGCCTGGGGGGCCGAAGAGGAGGACGTGGTCGAGCGATTCGCGGCGCTCGCGGGCGGCGCGGATGAACACCCGCAGGTTGTCGATGACCTTCTTCTGGCCGATGTACTCGTCGAGCCGCTGCGGGCGCAGCGACGGCTCGACCCCGAGATCCTCGGGGTCCGGGACGCCGGAGAGGAGGTGGTCTTCGACGGCGGACATGAACTCATTCTAGCCGCTAGGCGCGGGAGAGGCGGTTGAGGCTGGCCCGCAGCAGGTCGTTGAAGGGGGCGTCCGGCTTCTCGCGCCTCACGTCGGCGACAGCCCGCTCGGCGAGGGCGGCCTTGTAGCCGAGGTTGACCAGGGCGGAGACCACGTCCTGGTCGGCGGGCGGGGCGGCGCCGGCGGTCTCGGGGAGCTCGGCGGCCAGCGCGCGCATCTTCTCGCGCAGCTCCAGCACGATCCGCTCGGCGGTCTTCTTGCCGACGCCCGGGATGGTCCCCAGCCGTCCGAGGTCGCCGCGGGCGATCGCTTCGAGCAGATCCTCGGGGGGCATCCCGGAGAGGATCACCCGCGCCAGCCGCGGCCCGATGCCGTTGACCCCGATCAGCTTCTCGAACAGCGCCTTCTCGCGCTCGGTCCAGAAGCCGAAGAGGGCGATGCCGTCCTCGCGCATGTGGGTGTGGACGTGGAGCCCCACCGGCTCGCCGCCGCCCCGGCGCTCGATCTCGTAGTAGGTCGAAAGGGGGATGTGGACCTCGTAGCCCACGCCC
>DASWQX010000236.1:0-10228 GCA_036403495.1 Thermoanaerobaculia bacterium | reverse complement strand
CTTCCGATTGAATGGGCTCCTGTTCCCGGGCCTCACGGCCCGGGCTAATTCCTGACGCCCCTGCGGGGCTGACTTCTGAGACATCCTCCGCAGCCGGCGCGGTGCCCAGCTCCTGCCGAAGACGTCCGGCCAGAGCGCGGGCGGTGGGGTAGTTGAACAGCTCGACCATCTCCAAGTCGACGCCGAACTCCTCCTGGATGTTGGCCCGCACCCAGGCCACCAGCATCGAGTGGCCGCCGAGGTCGAAGAAGTTGTCATCCGGCCCGACCTCGTCGATCCCCAGCACCTCCTTCCACATCTCGATCACCTTCGTCTCAATGGTCACGATCGCATCCGGGGCCTCGGTCGCTCCTACCGTGGTCTCGGAGGGTGCCTCGGGGGCTTCCTGTTGTGGCCCGGAGCGGGCAAGTGCGTCGCGGTCCACCTTGCCGCTAGTCGTCAGCGGCAGCTCATCCACCGGGGTGAAGCTGGCCGGTACCATATGGGGAGGGAGCTTCTCCTGGAGGAAAGCGCGCAGCTCGGCGGCGGAGACTCCGCCCGGAGCGCTCACCACCCAGGCGGCGAGAGTACGGCGATTCGGATCGGAGGCGTCTCTCCAGTTCACGATCGCGACCGCCGCCGCCCGCACTTGTCGGTGGCGGGCGAGGACCGTCTCGATCTCGCCGGGCTCGATCCGGTAGCCGAGGAGCTTCATCTGCGCGTCGCGGCGGCCGAGGAAGTCGAGGTTGCCGTCCGGGAGGAAGCGGGCGAGGTCGCCGGTGCGGTAGAGGCGGGCGCCCCGCTCGCCATGAAGGCTGCTGAACGGGTCGGGGACGAAGGCGGCGGCGGTGGCCTCCGGGCGTCCCAGGTAGCCGCGGGCGAGCGCCGGTCCGCCGACGCAGATCTCGCCCACCGCGCCTGGGGGGACGAGGCCGCCGCAGTCGTCGAGCAGGTATACGGCATGGGGAGCGACCGGGCGCCCGATCGGCAGCCGGGCGAGGATGCGGGGGTCCTGCTGGTCCGGCGTGGCCATGTAGAGCGCCGTGGTGACGGTCGCCTCGGTGGGACCGTAACCGTTGACCAGCGGGACGTGGGCGAACGGTGTCCGCCGCCAGAGCGCCAGGGCGTCCGGCGGGATCGCCTCGCCGCCGGTGAACGCCCAGCGCAGCGCGGGGAGATCGGGGTGGGAGAGCCCCTGCGCCCATTCGGTGGCGGCTTGGTGCCAGAGGGCGGTCGGCAGGTCGATCATCGTCACGCCGCTCCCCCGCAGGTCGCGCGTCAGCTCGGGGACGCCGGCGACCTCCGGGTGCCAGGGGAGCACGGCGGCGCCGGCCAGAAGCGGCGGGAAGACCTGCTCCAGCGACATGTCGGCGGCAAACGACGAGGCCTGGAGGAGGCGGTCCCCGGGGCCGATCGCCGCCAGCCGGGCCATCTCTTGAGCGTGCAGCGAGAAGGCCCGGTGGCCGACCGCGACCCCCTTCGGCTCGCCGGTCGAGCCCGAGGTATAGATCACGTAGGCGAGCTGACCGGGATCGACCTCGACGCCGGGGTCGTCCGAGCTCTCGGCGGAGATCGCCTCGCGTATGGCGTCGAGATCGACGACCGGAACCATCTCGCCCTGGATCGGCTCCCTGGTCACCAGCGCCTGGGCATGGCTGTCCGCCAGGGCCCAGGACTGGCGCTCCCGCGGCCAGCGAGGATCGAGAGGGAGGAAGGCACCTCCGGCTTTCCAGACGGCGAGGGCGGCGGCGGTGAAGTCGAGCGCGCTCTCCAGGCGGAGCGCGACGATCCCCTCAGGCTTCAAACCGAGGCCGAGGAGGTGATGCGCCAGGCGATTGGCCCTGCGGTCCAGCTCCTCATAGGAGATCTCCCCTCCCTTCCAGACCAGCGCGGGAGCGGCCGGACGGAGTCGGACCCGCGCTTCGAACAGCGCGTGGACGGGGAGCGCCTCAGCCGGCGCGGGGCGGGCGCCGCTCCATTCGCCCAGGAGCTGGCGGCGTTCCGAAGTTGAGAGGATTTCGACCTCGGCGGCGGCACGTCGCGGATCCTCCGCCAGGCTCGCAAGCAGAGCCTCCAGGTGTCCGCCGAGGCGCACGATGGTGGCCTCGTCGAAGAGGTCGGCATTGAAGGAGAGGCGGGCGTCCAGCCCCTGGCCGGTGTCGGTGATCTGCAAAGTCAGGTCGTAGAGCTCGACGGCGGCGCCCGCGTCGACGAAACCGAGCGTGAGGCCGGGGAGGTCGAGGGCGTGCCAGGGGGTGCTCGCCATGGCGAAGCAGACCTGGAAGAGGGGGTGGCGGGAGAGGTCGCGCGCCGGCTGCAGCTCCTCGACCAGCCGCTCGAAGGGGAGGTCCTGATGCCCGTAGGCGCCGAGCGCCATCTCGCGCACCCGCGCCAGCAGGCGGTCGAAGCCGGGATCGCCCGCGAGGTCGGCGCGCAGCACCAGCATGTTGACGAAGAAACCGATCAGCCCCGCCGTCTCGGCCCGGTTGCGATTGGCGATCGGGGTGCCGAGAAGGATGTCGCGCCGCCCTGTGTGGCGTTCGAGCAGCGTGGCGAAGGCCGCGAGCAGGGCCATGAACAGCGTCACCCGGTGGGCGCGGGAGAGGGCTTGGAGGCGTTCCGCCAGAGGGGCGGGGAGATGGACCAGGACGGTTCCGCCGTCGTAGGTCTGCACCGCCGGCCGGGGCCGGTCGGCCGGCAACTCGAAGACCAGCGGCACCCCTTCCAACTGCCGCCGCCAGTAGGCGAGCTGGCCGTCGAGGGGGGCACCGCCGAGCCAGCGGCGCTGCCAGCGGGCGAAGTCGTCGTACTGCACCGGCAGCTCGGGGAGCGGCGAGGGGAGGCCGGCGGCGAAGGCGGCGTAGAGCGCCGCCAGCTCGCGGACCAGCACCTCCAGCGACCAGCCGTCGGAGACGATGTGGTGCATGGAGAGGAGGAGGGCGTGCTGCTCGTCCTCGACGCGCAGCAGCTCGACGCGGAAGAGCGGACCGCGGGACAGCGAGAAGGGGCGCGCGATCCCCAGCCGCGCCTGCCGGAGGGCCTCCGTGGCGCGTACCGCTGGTGGCAGGCCTCGGAGGTCGGCGAGGGGGACCTGGAACGGGCGGTGCGGATTGAGCACCTGCACCGGCTTTCCCTCGGGCCCTTTGCGGAACGTGGTGCGCAGCGCCTCATGGCGCCGCACGATCTCGTCGAGGGCCCACTCCAGGGCCGGACCGTCCAGCCGGCCGGTGAGCGACAGGGCGGCGGCGATGTTGTAGAACGGGCTCTCGCCCCCGGCCAGCTCGTCGAGGAACCAGAGCCGCTGCTGCGCGAAAGAGAGGGGAAGGTCCCCGCGGCGGGGCTCGGCGACGATCGGGGGTAGCTCCACCCCTTCGTCCGCGGAGATCAGAGTCTCGACATGCTCGGCCAGCTCGGCCAGCGTGGGGCGTTCGAACAGGGTCCGCGTCGGCAGCTCGATGCGGAAAGTGGAGCGGGCGAGCGAGGTCATGGCCGTGGCGGTGAGGGAATGGCCACCGAGGTCGAAGAAGTTGTCGTGCGCGCCCACCCGCCGTGGCGGCGAGATCCGCAGCACCTCCGCCCAGAGCCCGGCCAGCACCTCCTCGACCGGCGTGCGCGGTGGGACCCAGCCCGCAGTCGCCGTGGCTGTATCGTCCGGGTCGGGGAGGGCGGCGCGGTCCATTTTGCCGTTTGGCGTACGCGGCAGGGCGGCGACCTCGACGAAGGCGGCCGGGAGCATCGGCTCCGGGAGCCGGCCGGCCAGGAAGCCGCGAAGCTCATGCGCCGAGGGACCCGGTGCGCGCCGGGGTACGAACCAGGCGATCAGCGCCAGCTCGCCCGCGCCGTTCCGCCGCGCCGCGACCGCGACCTCGCCGAGCGCGGGGTGGGCGGCGAGCGCCGCCTCGATCTCCGCCGGCTCGACGCGGAAGCCGCGGATCTTGACCTGCGCGTCCAGGCGCCCCAGGAACTCGACGCGGCCGTCGGGAAGGAGGCGGGCGAGATCGCCGGTGCGGTAGAGGCGTTCTCCGGGCAGCGCGTCCTGACCCAGCGGCAGGGGGCGGGGAACGAAGCGCTCGGCGGTCAGGTCGGGGCGGCCGAAGTAGCCGCGGGCGAGGCCGTCGCCGCCGAGGTAGAGCTCGCCGGCGACGCCGACCGGCACCGGCCGCAGGCCGGCGTCGAGCAGCGTCACGGTGCCGTTGGCGAGCGGGCGGCCGATGGCGATCGTGGCGGCGCCGGGAGCCACGGTGTCCACCCGCTGCCAGGTGGTAAAGGTCGTCCCCTCGGTGGGGCCGTAGACGTGGAGCAGCCGTTCCGGGGGAGCCGCCGCCAGCACCTCCGCCACCCGCGTCGGGTCGACCGCCTCGCCGCCGAAGAGCAGATGGCGGACGCCGGCGAAAACGTTCGGATCGAGGCTGGTCAGCCGGTTGAACAGGGCGGTGGTGAGGAAGAGCGCGGTGATCCCCCGCTCGCGGATCTGGCGCGAGAAGTTCTCCGGAGAGAGCGCAACGTCGCGCTCCACCGCCACCAGGCAGCCGCCGTTGAGCAGCGCCCCCCAGACTTCGAAGGTGGCGGCGTCGAACGAGGCGTTGGAGGCCTGGGCGACCCGGTCGGAGGGGGTGAGCTGGACGTAGTCGCTGCCGCGCACCAGCCGCACCACCGCCCGCTGCGGCACGGCCACCCCCTTCGGAACGCCGGTCGATCCCGACGTGTAGACCACGTAGGCGAGGCTGTCCGCGGTGGTGCCTTCTGTCGGCAAAGGCCCCTCGTCGTCCGAGTCCTCCCCCTCTTCGATCAGGAGCACGGCCGCGCCGCTGGCCGGGAGCCGCGCTGCGAGCTCCCGGCGGGTGACCAGGGCGCGCACCCGGCCGTCCGCCAGCATGAAGGAGAGCCGCTCGACGGGGTAGTCGAGGTCGAGCGGCAGGTAGGCGCCTCCTGCTTGAAGAGCGGCGAGCCAGGCCGTCACCATCTCCGGACCGCGCTCGAGGAAGACGCCGACGAGCGCGTCCGGACCGACTCCGCAACCGGCCAGACGCCGCGCGAGACGCCGGGAGCGCGCGGCCAGCTCGCCGTAGGTGACCGTGCCGGCGGCCGAGACCAGGGCCGGCGCTTCCGGAGCGCGGGTGGCCTGGGCGGCGAAGAGGGCGGGGATCGTCTCCTCCCGCGGGTAGGCGGCGCGGGCGTCGTTCCATTCCGCGGCGAGCTGGTGGCGCTCGGCCGCGCTGAGCAGCGCGAGCTCGGCCAGGCGCCGGTCGGGGTGCTCCGCGGCATCGGCGAGCAGGGTCAGCCAGTGGCGCGAGAGGCGAGCGACGGTCGCGGGATCGAAGAGGGCGGTCGCATACTCCCAGAAGCCGGCGATGCCGCCGGGAGACTCGGTCAGACTGAGGCTGAGATCGAATTTGGCGGTCCCGGTGTGGATCTCGATCGGTTCGAGGCGGATCTCCGACCCGACCGTTCCCCGCACCGGCGGCTGCTGGAAGCCGAACGCCACCTGGAAGAGCGGGTTCTCGTGCAGCCGGCGCTCGGGGCAGATCTCCTCGACCAGCTTCTCGAAGGGGAGGTCGTCGCCGGCGAACGCCTCGACCACCACCTCGCGGACGCGGCCCAGCAGCTCCCGGAAGCTCAGAGCCCCCTCCAGGCGCACCCGCAGCGCCAGGGTGTTGACGAAGCAGCCGATCACCCCTTCGGTCTCGATCCGCCCCCGGCCCGACACCGGCGACCCGACCACGAGATCGGTGCGTCCACCATGCCGGAAGAGGAGCGCCTGGAAGCCGGCGAGGAGGGCCATGAAGAGCGTGGCGCCGGAGTCGCGGGCGAGGGCCGCCAGGCGCGCCATCGGCGTCGGCAGGAGCGCGACGGAGAGGAACCCTCCGGCGCCGTCCGTCCGCCGGCGGGGGTGGTCGGGGAGGAGGGGGAGCTCCGAGGGCGCTCCAGCCAGCCGCTGGCGCCAGGGGGCGAGCTTCCGCTGCAGCGCTTCGCCCTGCAACTGCTCCCGCTGCCAGGCGGCGAAGTCGGCGTACTGGATCGGCAGCTCGGTGAGGGGCGAGGGGAGGCCGGCGCGGACCGCCCCGTCGAGCATCAGCAGCTCGCCGGCCAGCAGGCCGAGCGACCAAGCGTCGGTGACGATGTGGTGCTGGTTGAGGAAGAGCGCGTACTCGTCCTCGCCGAGCCGGAAGAGCAGGGCACGGAGGAGCGGTGCGCGGGCGAGGTCGAAGGGACGCTCCGCTTCGGTCTGAAGCTGGCGCCGGAGCTCGCCGTCCTGGAGGCTCGCGGGGAGGGCCCCGAAATCGACGAGGGGAAGGGGGACGGCGACCGCCGGGGAGATCACCTGCACCGGCTCGCCCTCTTCCTCGGCGAATCCGGTGCGCAGCGTCTCGTGGCGGGCCACGATCTCGTCGAGCGCGGCGGCCATCGCCGCGGCCCGCACGGGGCCGCGCAGCCGGACCGCCAGCGGGACGTTGTAGGTGGCTCGCCCGGGGCCCCCGGGGATCATCGTGTCGAGCAGCCAGAACCGGCGCTGGGCGAAGGAGGTGGGGGCGACAAAGGTGTCGAGGTCCTCCTCGCCATCGGGCTCCAGGCTGTCGTAGATCTCTTGCAACATGAGCGGTTTCTCTTTCCTAGAGGGTGCGCCGAGCCCGGCGGGGGAGCGCCATCAGCGCCGGCTCGTGGAGCGCCGCCGCGGAAGACGCCTCGACAGCCATGGCCATCGCCGAGAGGGTCGGAAAGTGAAAGACGAGCTGAGCCGAGAGGTCGCGCTGGAAGCGGTCGCGCAGCCGCGAGGCCAGGCGGGTGGCGAGCAGGGAGTGGCCGCCGAGGGCGAAGAAGTCGTCCTCGCGGCCTACGTGCTCGACGCCCAGGAGGCTCCGCCAGAGCTCCGCGAGCGCCCGCTCGACCTCGGTGGCCGGCGGCGCCAATGCCGCCGATCCTGCCGACCCCGCGCGCTCCGGCGCCGGCAGCGCGCGGCGGTCCACCTTGCCGCTGGGGGTGAGCGGGAGGGCGGCGAGGGTCTGGAAGAGCGCGGGGACCATGTACTCCGGCAGGCTCTGTCGGAGGAAGGCGCGGAGCTCGTCGGCCCCGGCGTGCCCCGAGGCGGTCGACGCGGCCGGCACCCACCAGGCGACGATCCCCGGCTCGCCCGGCGCCAGCTCGCGGACCGCCGCCACGCACGCCCGCACCGCGGGGTGGCGGGCGAGCGCCGATTCGATCTCCCCCAGCTCGATGCGGAAGCCGCGGATCTTCACTTGATGGTCGATGCGGCCGAGGAACTCGACGTCGCCGTCCGGGAGGCGGCGAGCGAGGTCGCCGGTGCGGTAGAGGCGCCCTCCCGGTTCCTCGGTGAACGGGTCGGGGACGAAGCGCTCGGCGGTAACGCCGGGGCGGTTGAGATAGCCCCAGGTCACCCCCGCGCCGCCGACGTGGACTTCGCCGGGAGCTCCGAGCGGGACCTCCTCGCCGTGCGGACCCAGGAGGTGCAGGGAGAGGTCGGGGAGCGGGCGGCCGATCCGGCTACGCGATGAGGCCGCCTCCCGCCATCCAATAGGCCGCCAAGTGATGTGGACGGTCGTCTCGGTGATGCCATACATGTTGACCAGCCGCGGGTGCTCGCCGTGGCACTCGAACCAGGGGACGAGGCGGCGGGGGTCGAGCGCCTCGGCGGCGAAGATCACCCAGCGCAGGGCGAGCGGCTGGGGGGCTTCGCGATCCGCCTCGGTATCCACCCCGGTATCCACCTCAATAAGCGCCTGGAAGGCCGAGGGGGTCTGGTTCAGCATCGTCACCCCCTCCTCGGCCAGCAGGCGGTGCAGGTCGCGGGGGGAGCGGGCGACGGCGGACGGCACCACCACCAGCCGGCCGCCGTAGAGCAGGGCGCCCCAGATCTCCCACACCGAGAAGTCGAAGGCGTAGGAGTGGAAGAGGGTCCAGACGTCGCCGGCGCCGAAACCGAAGAGGGGCTGCGCCGCCGCGAACAGCCGCGCCACGTGGGCGTGGGTGACCACCACCCCCTTGGGGCGGCCGGTCGAGCCCGAGGTGTAGATGACGTAGGCCGGGTGGTCCGGGAGCAGGCCGGTCTCGGGAGCGTCCGCCGCCTCGCCGGTGGACTCCAGCATCGCCTCCAGGGAGAGGCGCCGCGTGGCCTCCTCCGGCAGCGACTCCGCCAGCCCGGGGTCGGCGAGCAGCAGCGGCGCCCCCTCCAGCATCGCCTCCAGCCGGTCGGGCGGATAGGCGGGATCGAGCGGCACGTAGGCGCCGCCGGCCTTGAGGATGGCGAGCAGGGCGATCACCATCTCCAGGCTCCGTTCGACGCAGAGCGCCACCCGCACCTCTGGCCCCACCCCCAGCGCGCGGAGGCGGTGGGCGAGGGCGTTGGCGCGGCGGTCGAGCCCGGTGTAGGTCAGGCTCCGGTCGCCGAGGACCACCGCGACGGCTTCCGGGGTCCGCGCCACCTGCGCGGCGAAGAGGTCGGGAAGGGTGGCGACGGGGAGATCCCGCGCGGTGGCGCGCCCCCAGTCCCGGAGCTGCGCCTGCTCGGCCGCGGTGAGCAGGGGGAGCTCGGAGATCCGCCGGCCGGGATCCGCCACGGCCGCCGCCAGCAGGGTCGTCAGATGCACCCCCATGCGGTCGATCGTCGCCGTCTCGAACAGCGCCGTGTTGAGTTCGAGCTGGAGGATGCCGAGACGCCCCCGGCTCATCCCCGCGAACAGGATGAGGTCGGTCTGCGAGGTGCCGTTGTTGATCCCCCGCGGCTCGACCGTCAGCCCGGGAAGGGCGAGGTCGGGGGAGGGCGTATTCTGCAGCGAGAACATGGCCTGGAAGATCGGCCCGTAGCTGGGGTCCCGTCGCGGGCGCAGCTCCTCGACCAGCTTGTCGAACGGCAGCTCCTGGTGCTCGTAGACGTCGAGCACCACGTCGCGCACCCGCCCCAGCAGCTCGGCGTAGGTGGGATCGCCCCCCACCGGGACGCGGAAGACCACGGTGTTGACGAAGAATCCGATCAGCCCCTCGGTCTCGACGTGGGTGCGGCCGGCCACCGGCGCGCCCAGCACCACGTCGTCCTGACCGCTGTAGCGGTGGAGCAGGGCATCGAAGCCGGCGAGTAGGACCATGTAGAGGCTGGCGCCGGCGGCCTGGGTGTGCGCGGAGAGGGCGTCGGCGAAGCCGGCGGGGAGGTCGAGCGTCCGCCGCGCGCCGCCGTAGGAGCGCACCGCCGGCCGTGGAAAGTCGGTGGCGAGCTCCAGCTTGTCCGGGGCGCCGGCGAGCTGCCCCCGCCAGAAGCGGATCTCCGCCTCCAGCCGCTCGCCCTGGAGCCGGTCGCGCTGCCAGAGCGCGAAGTCGGGATACTGCACGGGCAGCTCCGGGAGGGGCGACGGGCGCCCGGCCAGGTATGCCGTGTAGAGCAGCGACAGCTCGCGGTAGAAGACGCCGAGCGACCAGGCGTCCGAGATGATGTGGTGCATGGTCACCAGCAGCAGGTGATCGCCAGCGTCCAGGCGGATCAGGTGGGTCCGCCAGAGCGGCCCGCGCGCGAGGTCGAACAGCCGGCGGGCCTCGGCGCCGGCGAGCGCCCAGGCCTCCGCCTCCCGGCGCTCCGGCGGCAGGGTGGCGAGGTCGACCCGCGGGATCGGCCGCGGCGCCGGCGGCAGGATGACCTGAAAAGGCTCGCCGTCGCGGTCGGCGAACACCGTGCGCAGCGACTCGTGGCGCCGCTCGATCTCCTGGAAGCAGCGCTCCAGGATACCGGGGTGGAGCTCGCCGCGCAGCCGGAAGCAGAGCAGGGGGAGGTTGTAGAAAGGGTTCCCCGGCTCCATCTGGTCGAGCAGCCAGAGGCGCTGCTGGACGAGCGAGGCGGGGACCGGCTCATCCGCGTTACTGTCGCCCAAACCGCGGGGGAGGATCTCCGGTCCCTGCGGCCCCCAGCCGCTCTCGGCGAGGCGGCGGGCGAAGAGGGCCCGCTGCTCGGGGGTGAGGCCGGCGAGCCCCTGGTGCAACTCGCGCAGGCTCATGCCGGGACCACCTCCAGCGGAGCATAGCGTTGGAGCAGTCGCTCAGGCTTCGCCTCGTGGGGAAGGATCAGGCTGATCAGCCGGTCCCCGTCCTCGAAAATCAGACCGAGCGAGCGCAGGCGCGCCAGCTCGGCCTCGCGGTCGAGCTGGGGATCGAAGGGGACCTTGGCGAGCTCGGCCAGGGTCGTCGGCGCGGCCAGGGCATCCAGCAGCCTGCGCCCGCCGTCGCCGACGTCATGGACGACCTCCGGGCC